>JAUYQP010000022.1 GCA_030697205.1 Mycobacteriales bacterium | reverse complement strand
GGGGGGGGGGGGCGCGGGGGGGGGGGGGGGGGCGGGGGGGGGGGGGGGGGCCTGGGGGGCGGGGGTGGCCTTGGCGGGCTTGACGGCGGTAGCGGCCGCCTTGACGGCCTTGGCGGGAGCGGCCTTCCTCGGCGCGGCGGCCTTCGCCGGCGCAGCCTTCGCGGGAACCGCGGCCTTCGTGGCGGCCGCAGCCTTTGCTGGCGCGACCTTCGAGGACCCAGCCTTGGCAGGGGCGGTCGCCTTGGCCGGGGCGGCCTTGCCGGAGGTGACCGGGGCAGCCGGGAGGGAGGCGGCCGTGGCGGGCCTGCGGACCCGGCCAGGGGTGGTGGGCGTGCTCACAGCTTGGGTCGCACCTCGGTCTCGAAGATCTGCCGGCGCTCGGGCGCGGGCAGGTGGCAGGCGGCGAAGTGACCCGGCGCGGCCTCGAGCAGCGCAGGGCGCTCGGTGATGGCCAGCTCGCCCGGCCGGTCGCGGTAGGGGCAGCGCGGCTGGAAGACGCAGCCCTTCGGGGCGTTGATGAGGCTCGGCGGCGAGCCGGCGATCGGGTTGAGCCGGTCCTGCTTGATGCGGTCGAGCCGCGTCACCGACTGCAGGAGGCCCCAGGTGTAGGGGTGCTCCGGACGGTAGAAGATGTCGCGCGACGTGCCCGTCTCGAGGGCGCGGCCGGCGTACATCACCAGGACCTTGGTCGCGACCTCCGCCACGACTCCGAGGTCGTGGGTGATGAGGATGACCGCGGAGCCGAACTCCTTCTGCAGGTCACCGATGAGGTCGAGGATCTGCGCCTGCACCGTGACGTCGAGTGCGGTCGTGGGCTCGTCGGCGATGAGCAGCTCGGGGTTGTTGGACAGCGCCATCGCGATCATGGCCCGCTGGCGCATGCCACCGGATAACTCGTGGGGGTAGTTCTTGGCGCGCTTGTCGGGGGTCGGGATGCCGACCCGCTCGAGCATCTCGACGGCGCGCGTGTTGGCGGCCTTGCGCGAGACGTTGTTGTGGACGCGGTAGGCCTCGGCGATCTGCGAGCCGACGGTGAAGTAGGGGTGCAGGGCCGACAGCGGGTCCTGGAAGATCATCGCCATCCGGCTGCCGCGCATGTGACGGACGTCCTCGCGGCTGGCCGCCACGATGTCCTTGTCACCGACCCAGGCCTGACCGCCGAGGGTCGCGCTGGTGCCCTTCTGCAGGCCGAGCATGGCCAGGCTCGTCACGGACTTGCCCGAGCCGGACTCGCCGACGATCGCGAGCGTCTCGCCCTTGTCGACGCTGAAGGACAGGCCGTCGACGGCACGGACCAGACCGTCCTCGGTCGGGAAGTGCACGACGAGGTCGCGCACCTCCACGAAGGCCGTGCCGGGGCGTCCGGCGGGCGGCGCGTCGCCGTCGCCGGGTGTGCCGGCAGGGCCGGTCTGCACTGCGGTCATCGAGAGGTCCCCTCGGGTCATGGTCCAGGAGCGGTGCGTGCCGATGGTCAGATCGGCGACGGGCCGCAGCCCGGGAAGACGGTACGCCACACGCCGCCGCGGTTGGCGCGGGAAGCACGGCGCGCCTCCCGCGCGTTGCGCGCGGGCTGCGGATGGTCTGGTGTCAGGCCAGTCTGACCTTGGGGTCGATGACGGCGTAGACGATGTCGACGACGAAGTTGGCGAAGACGATGAAGAACGCCGAGAAGACCGTGACGCCGAGGATGACCGGCAGGTCGACCGAGCCGATCGCGTCGATGGCGAGCTTGCCGACGCCGTTGAGACCGAACGCGGACTCGGTGAGCACGGCACCGCCGAGCAGGGCGCCGAGGTCGAGGCCGAAGATCGTGACGATCGGCGTCAGCGCCGCCCGCAGACCGTGCTTGCCGACGACCGTGCGCTCCTTGAGCCCCTTGGCACGTGCGGTCCGGATGTAGTCCTCACCCATGGTCTCGATCATGTTGGCGCGGGTGATGCGCGCGTAGAGGGCGGCGTAGAGGAACGCCAGCACCAGCCACGGCAGCGCGAGGCCCTGCGCCCAGGCGATCGGGCTCTCGCTGAAGTCGTTGTACTTCGGGTACTCGAACCAGCCGAGTCGCCCGCAGATGATCGTCGAGATGACCAGGGCGGTCAGGTAGACGGGTAGCGACACGCCTCCGAGAGCGAGAGCCATGGCGGACTTGTCGATGCCGGTGCCCTTCTTGAGGGCGCTGATGACCCCCACCGTGGTGCCGATCAGCAGCCACAGGATGGCGGCGCCGATGGCGATGGACACGGTGATGGGCAGCCGGTCGAGCAGCAGGTCGCGCAGGACGTCCTCGTCGGTCTGGAAGGAGACCCCGAAGCAGGGCGCGTCGCACTGCACGGTGCCGTCGGCGAAGTCGCGGCCGACGAAGAAGCCCTTCACGTAGGAGCCGTACTGCTCGTGGATCGGCTTGTCGAGGCCGAGCTTGACGTTGATGTCGGCGATGCGCTCCGGGCTGCAGGACTTGCCGCAGGCGAGCGTCGCCGGCGAGGCCGGGACGAGGAAGAAGATGCCGAACGTCAGCGTCATGACGATGAAGACGAGGGTGACGACGCCGATCAGGCGCCGAATGATGTAACGACCCATGAGGCGTGCGGGCCGGGTGGGCCCGCCGCTCCTCTCTCTCGGTGCGGCTTCCTACTGCTGTGCTGTGCCTAGATGTGGCGGCCGTGCGGGGCGGGTGCGCGACCCGCCGAGGACCGGCCCCGGGGCGCGAGGCCCCGGGACCGGTCCTATGACGTGCAGGTGGTGCGGGTGGTGCTGGTGCCTAGCTCTCGACCGCGAGAGCGACAGCGTCCGGCTCACCGTAGAACGGGTGGATGAAGAGGTTCTTCACCTTCGAGCCGGCGACGAAGACGGACTTGTCGACCGTGAACGGGATGATGCAGCCGGTCTTCGAGATGGTCTCGTCGAGCTCGGCCCAGATCTCACCCTGCTTGCCGAGGTCGGTCTCGGCCAGCGCGTCGTCCATGCGCTTGTTGATCGCGTCGTCGTTGAGCTCGCAGAAGTTCTGGTTGCCCTCCGTCTTGATCTGACGGCCGTCGAACAGCGGCGGGATGACGGTGCTGGCGTTGGGCCAGTCCGGTCCCCAGCCGGCGACGACGAGCGCGTTCTGCGTCTTCGACTTGCCGATCTCGGTGTAGTAGACGGCCGGGTCGACCAGCTTGAGGTTGACCTTGATGCCGACCTTCGCCATGGCGTCCTGGAACGCCTCGGCCACGGCCTTGCCCTTGCCGACGTTGGTCGAGTAGAGCTGCGTGGTGAAGCCGTCGGGCTTTCCGGCCTCGGCGAGAGCTGCCTTCGCCTTGGCGACGTCACCGGTCGAGGGGACGTCGAACGCCTTGAACTCCTTGCGGCCGGGCAGGCCGGGGATGAGCGTCTGGTAGATCAGCTCGCCACCTGCGCGCGTGCCGCCACGGGCGGTCTGCAGGGTCTCGCGGTTGACCGCGAACTGGATCGCCTCGCGGATCTTCGGGTTGTCGAAGGGCGCGGAGTTGATGTCCATCGCGATGTAGCGCAGGGCCTGCGTGGTGCCCTCGACGCGACGGCCGTCGACGGTCGGCTTGATGGCCTGGACGACGGACGCGCCCTGGATGCCACCGGCGTCGATGTAGGCGGCGTTGGGGTCGCTGTCGTTGATCAGGCGCTGGTCGATCTGCGCCGGGTCGAGGCCGAAGGTGAACTCGATGCGGTCCGGACCGGCCTTGCGGACCGAGTCGGTCTTCGGGTCCCAGGACTCGTTGCGGATGAGCGTGAGCTTCTTCTGGCGCTCGTAGGTCTCGATCTTGTAGGGACCGGACGAGAACGGCTTGTTGTCGTACTGCGTCTTGGTGTCCTTGCCCTTGGGGACCGGGGAGAAGGTCGGGAGGGTCACCGTGTAGTTGAAGTCACCGACAGGCTGCTTGAGCTTGAAGATGATGGTCTTCTCGTCCGGGACCTCGATGGAGGCCAGGCCGGCCGGCGTCTTGTAGGGGCCGTCGAACTTGTCGCCGCCCTCGAGGTACTGCTTGGCGTACTGCGGGCCCTCGGGGAGCAGGTCCGAGAAGGAGCGCTCGACGCCGTACTTGATGTCGGCCGCGACGATCGCCGTGCCGTCCTCGTACTTGAGGCCGTCCTTGAGCGTGAACTTCCAGACCTTGCCGCCCTCGCTCGGCTCGCCGGTGTCCTTGGCGAGGTCGCCGACGATCTCGTTGCCCTCGGCGCCGGAGGCCGACTTGAAGGTCGTGAGCGTGCGGTAGATGAGGCGACCGGCGTTGAGCGCGTTGGACACGTAGGCCCGCTGCGGGTCCAGGTGCTCGAAGTCCGACACGGACAGCAGCTTGAGCGTGCCGCCCTTCGGGACGTCGGGGGCCTTGGTCTCGGTGTCACCCGAGTCCGAGTCCCCGCCGCAAGCGGCAGCAGTGAGGGCGATGATGAGGCCGGCCGCAGCCGCCTTGCCCCCCTTGGCGAAGCGCGTCATGCGCTCGTCTCCCTTCTTCCCGCGAGGTCGTCGCGGGGTTCGCCACCGGCTCTCTGCCGGCGGACGTGTGAGGTGCGAGGGGGCCGCACTCAGCGGTTCCCTCGCGGGTCCAGGGCGTCACGGAGTCCGTCGCCCAGGAGGTTGAACGCCAGCACGGTCACGACGAGCGCGATGCCGGGTGCGGCGATGTAATAAGGGTCGGCGAGCGCGAAGGGCACGCTGCGCGAGATCATCTCGCCCCACGAGGAGTCGGGGCTCTTGATACCCACGCCGAGGTAGGACAGCGCCGCCTCGAACAGGATGTTGGTCGGGATGATCAGCGTCGCGTAGACGAGGATCGGCGCCGCGAGGTTGGGCAGCAGCTGCTTGAACAGGATGTGGCTGCTGCTCGCGCCGAGCGCGCGCGCCGCCTCGACGAACTCGCGCTCGCGCAGCGACAGCGTCTGCCCGCGGACGATGCGGCCGATGTAGGGCCAGGAGAAGAAGCCGATGATGAGCACCAGCAGCACCTTGCGGGCGCTGTTGCTGTCGACGAGCGGCAGCGCCGCCACCCGCTCGTCGACCTCGATGCCCACGAGGGCGATCGCGAAGAGCAGCAGCGGGAAGGCGAGCAGCACGTCCATGACACGGCTGATGGCCGAGTCGATCCAGCCGCCGAAGTAGCCCGCCATGACGCCGAACACGACGCCGATGACCACCGAGAGCAGCGTCGCGGCCACGGCGATGAGCAGCGAGACGCGCGCCCCGTAGACGATGCGGGCGAAGACGTCGCGGCCGGTGACCGGCTCCACGCCGAACCAGTGATCGGTGTTGATGCCGCCGAAGTCCCCGAGCGGCGCGGTGGTGGCACCGTCCAGCAGGTCGTTGTTGAACTCGTTGGGCCCGAAGCCGGAGATCTTGGTGATCAGCGGCGCGAACACGGCCACCAGCAGCAGGAAGACGATGATCCCGGCCGAGACCAGGGCGGTGCGGTCCCGCTTGAGGCGCATCCAGGCGATCTGGCCGAGCGAGCGACCGACGATCTGCTCGCCAGGGATGTTGGCGACGGCCTCGGGGTCTGCGACCTCAGCGCTGGGCGAGACGTCGAGCGGCGTGGTCACGCAGTCGGCTCCGGCTTCAGCATCTCGGGGGTCCTTCTCTCGGGGCGGGCGGCGCGGGGTCAGCAGCGTCGCAGGCGGACTCTAGGCGGTGTGACAGGTCAGCGGAAGGCCGGGCGCGCCGCGTTGCACGATCGTGACCGGTGCACCGATCGGGCTGTGACGCGGCTGTGACAGGTGCGCGACACGCCGGTCACGCACCGGGGCGAAGCGGTCAGGCCGGTCGTGCGGCCCGCACGATGGCAGCGAACTCCACGGCGTCGAGCGACGCACCCCCGACGAGCCCGCCGTCGACGTCGGGCTGCGCGCAGATCTCGGCGGCGCTCGAGGACGTCACCGAGCCGCCGTAGAGGATGCGCACGCCGTCGGCGGTGTCACCGGGGTAGAGATCGGCCAGGGCGGCGCGCAGCGCGGCGCAGACCTCCTGGGCGTCCTCGGGGGTGGCGACCTCGCCCGTGCCGATGGCCCAGACGGGCTCGTAGGCCACCACGAGCGTGGCGACGACGTCGACCGGCACGTCGACCAGCGCCGCGGTGAGCTGGGCGACGCAGTGGTCGACGTGGCCTCCGGCCTGCCGGACCGTCAGCCCCTCCCCCACGCAGAGCAGCGGGACGAGCCCGTGACGGGCCGCGGCGAGGACCTTCGAGCGCACGACCTCGTCGGTCTCGCCATGGTGCTCGCGTCGCTCGGAGTGGCCGACGACGACGTAGCTGCACGACAGCTTGGCGAGCATCGCGCCGCTGATGTCACCGGTGTGGGCACCGCTGTCGTGCGGCGACAGGTCCTGCGCGCCGTAGCGGATCGGCAGCTTGTCGCCGTCGACCAGCGTCTGCACGCTGCGCAGGTCGACGAACGGCGGCAGCACGACGACCTCGACGGCCTCGTGGTCCTCCGGCTTGAGGCTGAAGTGCAGCTTCTGCACCAGGGCGATGGCCTCGAGGTGGTTGAGGTTCATCTTCCAGTTGCCCGCGATCAGCGGCTGCCTGCTCATGACAGGACCTCCAGGCCGGGAAGGCGCTTGCCCTCGAGCTTCTCCAGCGACGCGCCGCCGCCGGTGGAGATGTGACCGAAGCGCGCCTCGTCGATGCCGAGCGCGCGGACCGCGGCCGCGGAGTCGCCGCCACCAACGACGGTGAGGGCTCCTGGCAGCGAGGCGACCGCCTCGGCGACGCCGCGGGTCCCCTCGGCGTAGGGCGCCATCTCGAAGACGCCCATCGGGCCGTTCCAGAAGACGGTCTTCGCGCCCTGGAGCGCGGCGGCGAAGGCCCGTACCGAATCCGGGCCGATGTCCAGGCCCATCCGGTCGGCCGGGATCGCGTCGATCGCCACGACGTCGTGCTCGGCGTCGGCCGAGAAGGCGGTGGCCGCGACGACGTCGCTCGGGAGCACGACCTTGCCAGTGGCGAGGAAGGCCCTGCAGGTCTCGACCTGGTCGGCCTCGAGCAGGCTGGTGCCGACGTCGTGGCCCTGCGCCTTCAGGAAGGTGAAGCACATCCCGCCGCCCACCAGCAGCGTGTCGACGGTCGGCAGCAGCGCCTCGATGACCTTGAGCTTGTCGCTCACCTTCGAGCCGCCGAGCACCACGGCATAGGGTCGCTCGGGCGTCTCGGTCAGCCGGTCGAGGACCTCGACCTCGGCCGCGACGAGCGGGCCCGCCGCGTGCGGCAGGCGCTGCGCGACGTCGTAGACGCTCGCGTGCTTGCGGTGGACCGCGCCGAAGGCGTCGTCGACGTAGAGGTCCGCGAAGGCCGCGAGCTGGTCGGCGAGGGCACCGCGCTCGGCGTCGTCCTTGGACGTCTCCGCGGCCTCGAAGCGGACGTTCTCGAGCAGGACCAGCCCTCCGTCGCGCAGCTCGGCCACGGCGGCCTGTGCGCTCGGGCCGACCACGTCGGTGGCGAAGGCCACCGGGCGGCTGAGCAGCTCCTCGAGGCGAGCGGCCACAGGCGCGAGGGAGTACGCCGGGTCCGGAGCGCCCTTCGGCCTGCCCAGGTGAGCGGTGACGACCACGCGCGCGCCCTGCTCGGAGAGCTCGCGCAGGAGCGGCAGCGAGGCCCGGATGCGACCGTCGTCGGTGATCCGCGACCCGTCGAGCGGCACGTTGAGGTCGCATCGGACGAGGACCCGCTTGCCGGCGAGCGGGCCGAGCTCGGTGTGGAGCCGCACTAGAGGCGGGAGCCGACGAGCCCGACGAGGTCCACGAGCCGGTTGGAGTAGCCCCACTCGTTGTCGTACCAGCCGACGACCTTGACCTGGTTGCCGATGACCTTCGTCAGGCCGGCGTCGAAGATGCACGACGCGGGGTCGGTGACGATGTCGGAGGAGACGATCGGGTCCTCGGTGTACTTCAGGAAGCCCTTGAGCGCACCCTCGGCGGCCGCCTTGACGATCGCGTTGACCTCCTCGGCGGTGGTGTCGCGGCCGACCTCGAGGGTGAGGTCGGTGGCGGAGCCGGTCGGGATCGGCACGCGCAGCGCGTAGCCGTCGAGCTTGCCCTTGAGGTGCGGCAGCACCAGCGCGATCGCCTTGGCGGCACCGGTGCTCGTCGGGACGACGTTGAGGGCCGCGGCGCGCGCCCGGCGCAAGTCGCTGTGCGGGCCGTCCTGGAGGTTCTGGTCCTGGGTGTAGGCGTGCACCGTCGTCATGAGCCCCTTGACGATCGTCAGCTCGTCGTCGATCGCCTTCGCCATCGGGGCCAGGCAGTTGGTGGTGCAGCTGGCGTTGGAGATCACGTGGTGGGTGGCAGCGTCGTACTGCTCGTGGTTGACGCCCATCACGATCGTGATGTCCTCGTTGGAGGCCGGCGCGCTGATGATGACCTTCTTGGCGCCGCCGTCGATGTGCGCCTTGGCCTTGGTGGCGTCGGTGAAGAAGCCGGTCGACTCGATGACGACGTCGGCGCCGACCTCGCCCCACGGGAGGTTGGCCGGGTCGCGCTCCTCGAAGGCGCGGAAGGTCTTGCCGCCGACGGTGATCGAGTCACCGGTGTAGGAGACGTCGCCGAGGCGGCCCAGGATCGAGTCGTACTTCAGCAGGTGCGCCAGCGTCTTGTTGTCGGTGAGGTCGTTGGCCCCCACGATCTCGATGTCCGCGCCGCTGGCGATCACCGCCCGGAAGAAGTTTCGGCCGATGCGGCCGAAGCCGTTGATTCCCACGCGGACAGTCACTGGAGCTCCCTCGTACGACGACGGTGTCGGGCAGCGGCGAGGCTAGCCGAGGACGTACGGCGGCCCTCCTACGGGGCCAGCATGTCGGCGGTGACGTTGGCCTCGGTGTCGGGGATCCCGAGGTCCTGGGCGCGCTTGTCGGCCATCGCGAGCAGCCGGCGGATGCGGCCGGCCACGGCGTCCTTGGTCATGGCGGGGTCGGCCAGCGCGCCGAGCTCCTCGAGGCTGGCGTTGGCGTGCTCCATCCGCAGCCGGCCGGCCTGCAGGAGGTGGTCGGGGGCGTCGTCGCCGAGGATCTCGAGGGCCCGCTCGACGCGCGCCCCGGCGGCGACGGCTGCCCGTGCAGAGCGGCGCAGGTTGGCGTCGTCGAAGTTGGCGAGCCGGTTGGCGGTCGCCCGGACCTCGCGCCGCATCCGGCGCTCCTCCCAGGCGAGCACGCTCTCGTGCGCGCCGAGCTGGGTCAGCAGCGCCCCGATCGCGTCGCCGTCGCGGACGACGACCCGGTCGATGCCGCGGACCTCACGCGCCTTGGCCTGCACGCCGAGCCGGCGGGCGGCACCGACCAGCGCGAGCGCGGCCTCCGGGCCGGGGCAGGAGATCTCGAGGCTCGAGCTGCGGCCGGGCTCGGTGAGGCTGCCGTGGGCGAGGAACGCCCCGCGCCAGGCCGCCGCGGCGTCGCAGGTCGCGCCAGCCACCACGGTCGGCGGCAGGCCCCGCACCGGCCGGCCGTGGGTGTCCACGAGACCGGTCTGGCGAGCCAGCCCGTCGCCGTCCTTGGAGATCCGCACGACGTAGCGGTTGCCCTTGCGCAGGCCGCCCGCGGCGACGACGTGCACGTCGGAGGCGTGGCCGTAGACCTCCGCGACCTCCTTGCGCAGCCGGCGCGCGGTCGAGCCGGCGTCGAGGTCGGCCTCGACGACGATCTTGCCCGCGACGAGGTGGAGCCCTCCTGCGAAGCGCAGCAGGGCCGCCATCTCGGCCTTGCGGCAGCAGGGCTTGGTCACGACCAGCCTCGAGAGCTCGTCCTTGACCGCCGCCGTCATCGCCACGTGCACGCTCCTGTCACTGGTTGTCCGGGAAGCCGTTGTCCGAGAAGCCGTCGTTCGAGAAGCCGTCGTTCGAGAAGATGCTGTCGAGGGCTGCCGCGAGCAGTCGCGCGTCGTGGCGGGGGGTCCCGTCACCGACCGCGACCGGCGCCAGGACGAGCCGGCCACCCACCGCCTCCGTCGCGGACATGAGACCACGGGTGTCCACCACCGCCGCCTCGTCGGCCAGCACGACGTCGAGGACGAGCTCCGGCGCGTGCGCCGCGAGCACCTCGAGGTGGGCCTCCGGGGAGAAGCCGGAGGTCTCCCCCGCCTGCGCTGCGAGGTTGAGCACGACCAGGCGCCGGGCGGTGGTGCGGACGAGCGCCTCGCGCAGGTCCGGCACGAGCAGGTGCGGCAGGACGGAGGTGAACCACGAGCCGGGACCGAGCAGCACCCAGTCGGCCTCCTCGACGGCCTTGACGGCCTCCGCGCAGGCGGGCGGGTCCTCGGGGCGGAGGTGGACGGCGGCCACCGAGCCCTCGGTGACGGCGACGGCGTGCTGGCCGACGACCTCCCTCGACCCACCGGCGAGCCCGACCACCTCGGCCACCACGACGAGCGGCACGGGGCTCATCGGCAGCACCCGGCCGGTGGCGCCGACGAGGCGACCGACGAGCTCGAGCGCCTCGACCGGGTCGCCGGTCGTCTCCGCGAGCGCGGTGAGCAGCAGGTTGCCGGCGGCGTGCCCGGCGAGCGGGCCGCCGCCGCCGAAGCGGTGCTGCAGCAGCCGCGCCCACGCCTGGCCCCAGTCGTCGTCGCCGGCGAGCGCGCACAGCGCCATCCGCAGGTCGCCGGGCGGCAGCGCACCGAGCTCGTCGCGCAGCCGGCCGCTGGACCCGCCGTCGTCGGCGACGGTCACGACCGCGGTGACGTGGGGCGTCACGAGGCGCAGGGCGGACAGCGCGGCGTGCAGACCGTGGCCGCCACCGAGCGCGACGACCCGAGGGGCGCTCACTCGCGCCCCAGGTCGCGGTGGACGACCTGCGTCGAGATGCCGTCGACGGCGAGCCGCGACGCGAGCTGCTCGGCGACGGCCACCGAGCGGTGCTTGCCTCCGGTGCAGCCGACCGCGAGCAGGACGTAGCGCTTGCCCTCGCGGGCGTAGCCGGGGGCGAGTAGCCGCACCAGCTCCTCGTAGCGGTCGAGGAACTCCGCCGCGCCCTCCCGGGAGAGCACGTAGTCGCGGACGTCCTCGTCCTGGCCGGTGTGAGGCCGCAGCTCGGGGACCCAGTGCGGGTTGGGCAGGAAGCGGCAGTCGACGACGAGGTCGGCGTCGACGGGCAGGCCGTACTTGAACCCGAAGGACAGCACCGTCAGCTGCACCCCGTCGGTGGCCGACTCGGCACCGAAGGCCGCAGACACCTTGCCGCGCAGCTCGTGGACGTTGAGGCTGCTGGTGTCGAGCACCAGGTGGGCGTCACCGCGCAGGTCGCGCAGCAGCGCCCGCTCGGCCGCGATGCCGTCGACGAGCCGACCGTCTCCCTGCAGCGGATGGGGCCGGCGGACCCCCTCGAAGCGCCGGACGAGCGCCTCGTCGGAGGCCTCGAGGAAGAGCACCCGTGGTCTGACCCCGCGCCGCTCGAGCTCGTCGAGCGCGGAGCGGAGGTCGGAGGTGAAGGCCCGCGAGCGCACGTCGGCGACGACGGCGATCCGGTCGACGGCGCCCGCGGAGCGCGACCCGAGGTCGACCATGGTCGCGAGCAAGGACGGCGGCAGGTTGTCGACGACGAACCACCCGAGGTCCTCGAGCGCCTTCGCCGTGGTGGACCGACCCGCGCCGGACAGCCCGGTGACCACGACGACCTCGAGCCCCGCGGGGGCCGTCATCCGACGACCTCCCCGGTGACCGGGTCGAAGGCCGGAGCAGCGGGGGTGCCGCCCGACAGGGCGCTCACCACCGACTCCGCCGTACGCCGTCCCACGCCCTGCACCTCCATGAGCTCCTCCACCGAGGCGGCCTTGAGCCGCTTGAGGGAGCCGAAGTGTCGCAGTAGGGCCTTCTTGCGGGTCTCACCGAGGCCCGCGACGTCGTCGAGGGCCGACACGACCATGCTCTTGGAGCGCTTCTGGCGGTGGTAGGCGATGGCGAAGCGGTGGGCCTCGTCGCGGATCCGCTGGAGGAGGTAGAGCCCCTCCGACGTGCGCGGCAGGATCACCGGGTCCTCGTGGCCGGGCAGCCACACCTCCTCGAGCCGCTTGGCCAGCCCGCACAGCGCCACGTCGTCGACCCCGAGGGCGTCGAGGGCGCGCTGGGCGGCCGCGACCTGCGGCGGGCCGCCGTCGACGACGACGAGCTGCGGCGGGTAGGCGAAGCGCCGTGGCCGGCCGGTCTCGGGGTCGAGCGGCCCGGCAGGGTCGAGCGGACCGGCAGCGTGTGGCCCGTCCCCGCCGGTCTCGAGCCGCTCCGCCACGTGGCGGGCGAACCTGCGGGTGAGGACCTCGTTCATCGAGGCCACGTCGTCCTGGCCGTCGACGCTCTTGACGGCGAAGCGGCGGTACTCCGACTTGCGGGCCAGGCCGTCCTCGAAGACGACCATCGAGGCGACGACGGAGGTGCCTTGCAGGTTGGAGACGTCGAAGCACTCGATCCGCAGCGGCGCCTGGTCGAGACCGAGCGCCTCCTGAATCTCGGCGAGCGCCTTCGACCGGGCGGTGAGGTCACTGGCGCGCTTGGTCTTGTGAAGGGCGAAGGCCTGCGCGGCGTTGCGCTCAACGGTCTCCATCAGCGCCTTCTTGTCACCGCGCTGCGGCACCCGCAGGGCCACGCGGGTCCCGCGCAGCTGCGCCAGCCAGGTCGTGATCGCCTCGGCGTCGGGCGGCAGCGCTGGCACGAGGACCTCGCGGGGCACGTCGTCGACCCCGACCTCGACGCCAGCGCCGGGCAGCATCCGGCGGTCCTGCTCCTCCTCCGCGAGCGGGTCGTCGCCGTAGGACTGGGCGAGGAACTGCCCGACGAGCTCGCCGGTCGTGAGGTCCTCCACCTTGTCGACGACGAAACCGCGCTGGCCGCGCACCCGCCCGCCGCGCACGAAGAAGACCTGCACCGCGGCCTCGAGGGCGTCCTCGGCGATGCCGACCACGTCGGCGTCGGTGCCGTCGCCGAGCACCACTGCCTGCTTCTCGAGCGCCCGCCGCAGCGCCCCGACGTCATCGCGCAGGCGGGCGGCGCGCTCGTACTCCTGGGCCTGCGCTGCCGCGGCCATCTCCTTCTCGAGCCGCTTGAGGTAGGGCCCGGTCTGGCCGGCCATGAAGTCGCAGAAGTCGTCGACGATCGCGCGGTGCTCCACCTGCGAGACCCGCCCGACGCAGGGCGCGGAGCACTTGCCGATGTAGCCGAGCAGACACGGCCGGCCGACCTGGCCGGCGCGGGTGAAGACGCCAGAGGAGCAGGTGCGGGCCGGGAAGACGCGCAGCAGCAGGTCGAGCGTCTCGCGGATCGCCCACGCGTGCGCGTAGGGCCCGAAGTAGCGCACGCCCGTCTTCTTGGGCCCGCGCATGACCTGCAGCCGCGGGTAGTCCTCGTGCAGCGTCACGGCCAGCGACGGGTAGCTCTTGTCGTCGCGGTAGCGCACGTTGAACCGCGGGTCGTACTCCTTGATCCAGCTGTACTCCAGCTGCAGCGCCTCGACTTCGGTGCCGACGACGGTCCACTCGACCGACGCCGCCGTGGTGACCATCTGCCGGGTGCGCGGGTGCAGGTTGCCCAGGTCCTGGAAGTACGACGACAGCCGGCTGCGCAGGCTCTTGGCCTTGCCGACGTAGACGACCCGGCCGGTCGCGTCGCGAAAGCGGTAGACCCCTGGCTCGACCGGGATCGACCCCGCCGCCGGGCGGTAGGTCGACGGGTCTGCCACGTGCCCCAGACTACGTCCGAGGTACGACGCAGGCGCCCGGCCTAGCGGGCGTAGACCGTGACGGGGACGCCGATCGTGAGCAGCGGGTAGAGCCGGTCCATCTGGCTGTTGGTGACGCGCACGCACCCGTGGCTCGCGGGGTAGGTCGGCACCGACGGCGAGCCGTGGACCGCCCAGCCCCCGGTGAAGTAGGCCGGCCGGTAGAGCTCGCCGAGCCGGCTGACCCGGATGCCGTCGATCTTGCGCTGCACGCTGAAGCGACCGATGGGGGTGTAGGCCTTGTAGGTGACCCCGTCGGAGACGTAGTTCTCGTCGTTGCCGGTCGAGACGTCGGCGAGGCGGACCAGGCGGCCCTTCTCGTACATCCGCAGGACCTGCTGCGACAGGTCGATCTCGACGGTGCGGGCGGCCGTGGGCGCGACCCTCGGGGCCCGCTGGCTGTGGCCCGCGAGTCGGGTGCGGGTGACGGACTGGAAGACCCCGGTGCGGGCCAGGCCCTGCGACTTCTGGAAGGCGATGACGCCGTGGCGGGTGTCGTTGTCGAAGATGCCGTCGATGCGCCCGACGTCGGCCCTGCCCTGCGACCACAGCGCCTGCTCGACCGCGAGCACGTCCGCGCCGCGCATCCCGATCCGCAGGTCACGCGGGTCGACCCGGACCGTCAGCGGAGCCGTGGCCGCGGCGTTGTAGGCGCTGGTCCCGACCAGGACCGCGCGGTAGGTCGTGGTGGCGGTCAGGGTGACGCCGGCGGAGTAGCGGCCGTCGGACGCCGTCGCGGCCGTGAGGACCGTGACGAAGGACCCAGAGCCGGTCTTGCGCTGCAGCGCCACCCGGGCACCCTGGTAGGCGGGCGAGATCGTGCCGAGCAGCGTCGTGCCCTGCCCCTTCAGCACCGCGCCGGGCGAGAAGCGGGCGTTGATCCTCGGCTGGACCCGGACGACGGCTTTCGGGCTGGCCGCTGCCGTGTCGAAGGCGTCGCCGGCGAAGCGCAGCTGGTACTCCGTGGCCACCCGCTGGGTGAGCGGGTAGGCCACGAGCCCGTCCGGGCGGGTGCGCAGCGTCACGACCTTGCGGACGGTCGTGGTGCCGCCGGTGCGGGCGAGCAGGTCGACGAGGACTCCACTGACGGCCTTCCCGCCCGTGGTCTGGAACAGCCGGCCGGTGACGGTGACCCGGCTCCCGGCGTAGACCGTGGTGCCCGTCTGCGGTGCGATCCGCAGCGTCGTGGGCGCCGGCGGGCCGGGGGTGAGGGTCGTCGTGGCGGGCGAGGCGCTGGTGGTGCCGTCGGTGTCGACCGCCCACACCGAGTAGGAGACGGGGGTGCCGTCGGTGAGGCCGGTGTCGGTGACGAGGGCCGCGCCGGTCAGCGCGCGCCCCTCGGTGGTCGTCGCGGGAGGCGTCGTCCCGGCCAGGGCCCGCACGACGACACCGGCGCTGCCGGGCCCAGTCAGGCGCAGCTCGACCGTGCCGCGGCCCGCGCGGCCGGTCACCGACGGGGTGGCGGGGGGCGGCACGACGGTGAGGACCGGGCCGGGAGCGGTGCCCTCGGGCGTCGTGACGGAGACCGAGGCGGTGACCGCACCGGTCGGCACGATCGCGGTGAGGCTGGTCGCGTCGACGACGGTGAAGGCCATCGGCGCGCTGCCCAGCGACACGGCGGTCGCGCCGGCGAGGTCGGTGCCGGTCAGGGTCACGGTGGCGCCCGGGCGGGCGCTCGTGGGTGCGAGCCCGGAGAGCGTCGGGGAGGCGGCACGCGCGGGGACGGCTCCGGCGGTGAGGAGCGCGCCGGCGACGGCGCCGACGAGCGCCGCGCGGGTCAGCGTCGAGAGGGGCACGAGCCAGCCTTCCAATGGGGGCGAGAGCCGCAATCTAGGCGCTCGACGGGCCTCCCGGCAGGCAGGAGCCGGGCCCCGCGCGTCGAAGACCCGTCCCCATGCGCTCCCCCCGACCCGTCCTGCTCGCCGCGGGCCTCGCGCTCGGCGTCGTCGCCGCGGCCCTCGCCGTGCCCGCCGGCGCGGCCCCGACCCAGCCCGCGACCGCTTTCACGACCGTCGTGCCGGGCCCAGCCCCCGCGCCGAAGGTCGACGGGTCGCTGGATGCCGTCTACACCGTGCCGACCCGCCACGGCCCGATCGCGCTCAACGTCGTGCACCCCACGTCGGGCGGCAAGGTGCTGCGCGCTCACGGCATCCTCACCATCACCCCCTACAGCCAGCTCGGGCGCAACGGTGACGCCTCGACCTGGGTGCCCCGCGGCTACGCCCGCATGACGGCCGACACGATCGGCACCGGCGACTCCGGCGGTTGCTACGACTACGGCGGCAAGCGCGAGAAGGAGACCGGCTTCGACATCGTCCAGTGGATCGCGAAGCAGCCCTGGTCGGCCGGGCGGCTCGGGATGCGCGGCGGCTCCTACGACGGCACCACCGCCACCGCGACCGCCGTGATGCGCCCGCCGGCGCTCGCCACGATCGTCCCTGAGGCGGCCATCAGCCGCTGGTACGACTACGCCTACAGCGGCGGCATCCGCTACACCCTCAACAACGAGGCGCGCGGCCCGCAGGGCCCGGGGTCGGTCACCGACGAGGGCCTCGACACGCCACTCGCGTTCGACTTCGGGTTCTCCACCCTGCCGCCCACCGACGTCACGAGCCCCGGCTACGCCGAGCGGCTCGCCGCCACCACGGTCGTGTGCGACGAGGTCGAGCACACCATGAAGGGCTACGACACCACCCCGGACTACGACGCCTTCTGGGTCGAGCGCGACTACGCCGCCCTCGCCTCCAAGATCACGATCCCGGTCATGGTCGTCCACAACTGGGGTGACTGGAACGTCAAGCAGGACACCGCCCTCCGGCTGTTCAACAGCCTCACAGGGTCGAAGGAGCGGCGGCTGTTCTTCGGCACCCGCTGGGACGGCCACGGCACACCGGGCGGCACCTACAAGGCGACCCTCGTCGCCTGGATGGACCGCTGGGTCGGCGGGGTGCGCAACGGCATCGAGAAGGAGCTGCCGACCGTGACCACCCAGACCTCGACGAACGAGGGCGCGGCTGGCTTCCTCACCGCGACGAGCCTGAAGACGACCCCGCTGCGGCTCGGCTCGACCGGCGACTTCCAGTTCGTCCGCGGGGCCGGCACCGGCACGGGCACCGCCGGCATCACCGTCACCGGCAGCGGCACGGAGTCCGTGGCGCTCGCCGACCTCAGCCCCGGCGGCCACGAGACCTACGCGGTGCTGACCTCCGACGTCCTCGCGCAGGACCTGCGGATCCTCGGCTCGCCGAGCGTCAAGGTCTCCGTCGACAGCGGCCGCACCTGGCTGACGCTCGCGGTCTCCCTCGTCGACGTCAGTACCGAGGGCGCCGCCGACGTGGCCGTCACCCGCGGCTGGCTCGACACCCGCTACGAGAAGGGCCTCGACAAGCAGCGGCTCTCTGCCCCGGGCGCCCGCGCCCACGGCGTGACGCTCAAGCCGACCGACTACACCTTCACGCGCGGCCACCGCATCGCGCTCGTCGTGTCCGGCGAGCAGGCCGAGTGGGTCATCCCCAAGGTCTACGACGGGACCCCCTGCGCGACCTGCACCGGCTTCACGCTGAAGGTCGGCGCGGGCACCACGCTCACCCTCCCCGTCACCGGCTCCACCCGCGCCCTCCCCTAAGCCCCTCGGTCTTAACGGGAGGGAGAGGGGGTACGCCGGGACGCCTTGGCTGCGGGCTTGGCCGATGACGCCGCGGCGACCTTCTTGGCGGCCCGTTTCGCGGGCGTGGCCGTCGTGGCCGTCGTGGCCGGGGCCGCGCGACCCGCGAACAGCTCGCCGAGGAAGCGCCCGGTGTGGGAGGCCTTGACGCCCGCGATGTGCTCGGGGGTGCCCTCCGCGACGACGGTGCCGCCACCCGAGCCACCCTCCGGGCCCATGTCGACGACCCAGTCGGCGGTCTTGATGACGTCGAGGTTGTGCTCGATGACGATCACGGAGTTGCCCGCGTCGACGAGCCTGTTGAGGACACCGAGCAGCTTGCGGATGTCCTCGAAGTGCAGGCCGGTCGTCGGCTCGTCGAGGACGTAGACGGTCCGGCCGGTCTGGCGCTTCTGCAGCTCAGAGGCGAGCTTGACGCGCTGCGCCTCACCGCCGGACAGGGTCGGTGCGGGCTGGCCGAGCCGGACGTAGCCGAGGCCGACATCGACCAGCGTCTTGAGGTGGCGCGAGATCGCGGGGACCGCCTCGAAGAACGACGCGGCCTCCTCGATCGGCATGTCGAGGACCTCGGAGATGGTCTTGCCCTTGAAGTGGACCTCGAGCGTCTCGCGGTTGTAGCGGGCGCCGGCGCAGATCTCGCACGGGACGTAGACGTCCGGCAGGAAGTTCATCTCGATCTTGATGGTGCCGTCGCCGGCGCACGCCTCGCAGCGGCCGCCCTTGACGTTGAAGGAGAAGCGGCCGGGGAGGTAGCCCCGGACCTTCGCCTCGGTCGTCTCGGCGAACAGCTTGCGCATGTGGTCGAAGACGCCGGTGTAGGTCGCCGGGTTGGAGCGCGGGGTGCGCCCGATCGGCGACTGGTCGACGCGCACCACCTTGTCGAGGTGCTCGAGGCCCTCGACCCGCTTGTGGCGGCCGGGCACCTCGCGCGAGCCGTTGAGCTGCTTGACCAGTACGGTCGCGAGGATGTCGTTGACGAGCGTCGACTTGCCCGACCCGCTGACGCCGGTGACGGCGACGAGGTTGCCGAGCGGGAAGGAGACGCTCACGTCGCGCAGGTTGTGCTCGCGGGCGCCGACGACGCGCAGCTCGCGGGACGGGTCCTGCGGTCGACGGACGGCCGGGACCTCGATGGAGCGGCGACCGGAGAGGTACATCCCGGTGATGGAGTGCTCGCTGGTCAGCAGGTCCTCGACGGTGCCCGACACGACGACCTGGCCGCCGTGCTCGCCCGCGCCGGGCCCGATGTCGACGACCCAGTCGGCGGTCCGGACGGTGTCCTCGTCGTGCTCGACGACGATGAGGGTGTTGCCGAGGTCGCGCAGCCGCACGAGGGTCTCGATGAGCCGACGGTTGTCGCGCTGGTGCAGCCCGATCGACGGCTCGTCGAGGACGTAGAGGACGCCGACGAGACCGGAGCCGATCTGCGTCGCGAGCCGGATCCGCTGCGCCTCTCCACCGGCCAGCGTGGCCGCGGCCCGGTCGAGCGAGAGGTAGTCGAGGCCGACGTCGAGCAGGAAGCCCAGCCGCGCGTTGACCTCCTTGAGGACCCGCTCGGCGATGATCTTCTGCCGGTCGTCGAGCTCGAGCGAGCGCAGGAACTGCGCGCAGTCGCCGATCGACATCGCGGCGACGGCCGCGATCGACAGGCCGCCGAGGGTCACGGCGAGCACCTCGGGCTTGAGCCGCGCGCCCTGGCACACCGGGCACGGCACCTCGCGCATGTAGCCCTCGTAGCGCTCCCGGCTGGTCTCGCTCTCGGCCTCGGAGTGGCGGCGCTCGAGGAACGGGATCACACCTTCGTACGCCGTGTAGTAGCTCCGCTCCCTGCCGTAGCGGTTCTTGTAGCGGACGTGCACCTCGGTGTCGTGGCCGTGCAAAACGGCCTGCTGCTGCTTCTTGGTCAGCGACGACCAGGGCTGCTTCAGCGTGAAGCCGACCGCGTCGCCGAGCGCCTGAAGCAGCCGGCCGAAGTACTCGATGTTGTGGCCGCTGGACCACGGCTGCAGCGCACCTTCGGCGAGGGACTTGTCGGGGTCGGGGACGACCAGCTCCGGGTCGACCTCCTGGCGGGTGCCGAGGCCGTGGCAGTCCGGGCAGGCACCGAAGGGGCTGTTGAAGGAGAACGACCGCGGCTCCATCTCCTCGAACGACAGGTCGTCGTCGAGGCACGCGAGGTGCTCGGAGAAGGTGCGCTCGCGGTGCAGGTCGTCCTCGGGCAGGTCGACGAAGTCCAGCGTCACGAGCCCGCCGCCGAGCTGCAGCGCGGTCTCGACCGAGTCGGTCAGCCGGCGCTTGCTCGACTCCTTGACGGTGAGGCGGTCGACGACCACCTCGATGGTGTGCTTCTCCTGCTTCTTGAGCTTGGGGACCTCGGTGAGGGCGTGCACGACCCCGTCGACGCGGGCGCGGCTGAACCCCTTCGTCTGGAGGTCGGCGAACAGGTCGACGTACTCCCCCTTGCGCTCGCGGATGACCGGCGCGAGCACCTGGAAGCGGCTGCCCTCCTCGAGCTCGAGGACCCGGTCGACGATCTGCGAGGGCTGCTGGCGGCTGATGACCTTGCCGCAGACCGGGCAGTGCGGCGTGCCGGCCCGGGCGTAGAGCAGGCGGAGGTAGTCGTAGACCTCGGTGATCGTGCCGACGGTGGAGCGCGGATTGCGGTTTGTCGACTTCTGGTCGATCGACACCGCCGGCGACAGGCCCTCGATGAAGTCGACGTCGGGCTTGTCCATCTGCCCGAGGAACTGCCGGGCGTAGGCCGACAGCGACTCGACGTAGCGTCGCTGCCCCTCGGCGAAGATCGTGTCGAAGGCGAGGCTGGACTTCCCGGAGCCGGACAGGCCGGTGAAGACGATGAGGGCGTCGCGGGGCAGGTCGAGCGAGACGTCCTTGAGGTTGTGCTCGCGCGCACCGCGCACGACGAGGCGGTCAGCCACAGCGTCCTTCGGGGGTCTGGTGAGAGGTCGCGCCGGTCGGGGCGGGGAAGGCCCAGCGCGCGTCTCCCAGGCTAACGTCGGCCTCCGACAGTCTGCTTCCCCGGAGGACACGTGACGGCGTACACAGGTGAGGTCGAGGTCGGCGGTCCCGTCGACGTCCGCGAGCTGGGCGGGCTGACGATCACCAAGGTCGCCACCAACCCCTTCAACAACAACTGCTACCTGCTGCGCGCGCCCGGCGGCGAGACGCTGCTCGTCGACGCCTCCGGCGACGCCGACCGGCTGCTCGAGGCGCTCGGCGACGGCCGCCTCGTCGGGATCGTCGAGACGCACGGGCACTGGGACCACCAGCAGGCGCTCGTCGAGGTGGTCGAGACCACCGGCGCACCGGTCCTCGCCACCGCGGCCGACGCCGCCGACCTGCCCGTGCCCGTCGACCGGGTCCTCGCCGACGGCGACGCCGTCGAGGTCGGCGACGCCCGCCTCACCGCGATCACGCTGGTCGGCCACACCCCCGGCTCCGTGGCGCTCTACTACGCCGAGGACGGCGGCCACCTGTTCAGCGGTGACTCGCTGTTCCCCGGTGGCGTCGGCAACACCGAGAAGGACCCGCTGCGGTTCGCGTCACTGCTCGGCGACGTCGAGACCAAGCTCTTCGGCGCGCTGCCCGACACGACCTGGGTCTACGCCGGCCACGGCTCGGACACGACCCTCGGCGCCGAGCGCCCGTCGCTGCCCGAGTGGCGCGCCCGCGGCTGGTGACGCGGCCCTGCCCCGTCGGGTCTCGGTGAGAGCTCCGCACCCGGACCCGGACACCTGACCGAGTCCCGGCGCTCGACAGGCACTGCTGCGCGCTGCTTGGTAGCGTTGCCCTCAGAGGGGAGTACTCCCAACGCGCGTCACCGGTCAGTACGGCTGCCCAGCGGCAGCTCCGGGACGCGGCCCGGCTCGCGGGTGGAGGAGACCTCGGACCCCGTCCGAGGAGACCCGTGATCCTGTCCCAAGAGCTCACCACCATCGCGACGCCCGGTCTGTGGGCCCTCACCCTCGGCGCCGTCGTCCTCCTGCTCGTCGTCGACTTCCTCGTCACCCGCAAGCCGCACGAGGTGTCGATGCGGGAGGCCACCGCCTGGTCGGTCTTCTACGTCGCGCTGCCGCTCGCCTTCGGTGCCTGGCTGTGGTCCCGCTTCGGGTCCCAGACCGGCGTCGAGTACCTCACCGGCTACCTCGTCGAGAAGTCGCTCAGCGTCGACAACCTGTTCGTCTTCATGCTGCTGCTCACCGCGTTCGCCGTACCGCCGGCGCTGCAGCAGCGGGTGCTGCTCTACGGCATCGTCGGGGCGCTCGTCCTGCGCGGCGTCTTCATCGCCCTCGGCGCGGCAGCGCTCAAGGAGCTGTCGTTCGCGTTCCTCCTCTTCGGCGCGGTGCTGCTGGCCACCGCCTGGAAGGTCCTGCGCGACCAGCGCAGCGGGCACGGCCACGCGGTGGACATCGACACCCTGCGGTCGGTCGTGCTGCTCCGCAAGTTCATGCCGGTCACGTCCGACTACCGGGGGCCTCGGCTCTTCGTGCGCGAGGCCGGCGTGCGCACGGCCACGCCGTTCGCCCTGGTGGTCCTCGCCGTGCTCGCCACCGACGTGGTGTTCGCCGTGGACTCCGTTCCGGCGGTCTACGGCATCACCGGCGACCCGTTCCTGGTGTTCGCGACGAACGCGTTCGCCCTGCTCGGCCTGCGCGCCCTCTACTTCGTGCTGCAGGGGGTCCTGTCCAAGATGGTGCACCTCGGCTACGGACTCGCGGCGATCCTCGGCTTCATCGGAGTGAAGCTCGTCCTGCACTGGGCGCACGGCATCTGGGCCTGGGTGCCGGAGATCCCGACGCTGCTCTCACTCGGCGTCATCATCGGCGTCCTCGCCCTCGTGACGGCAACGAGCCTGCGCGCGAACGCGAAGCCGGACCGGGTGGCCACCGAGGACGCAGAAGGGCGGAAGGCTCGGGCCTGACCAGGTAGCCGTGCGCGGTCGGACAACCGACCTGAGAGGCTGGCGGGGTGCTCCTCCGGATCCTGGTCATCGGGCTCGCCGTCTTCTACGTCGCACACCGGTGGGTGCCACGCGTGCGGATCACCTGGCCGCTGGTGATCACCTTCTGCGGCCTGCTGCTCGGCGTCCGGCTGCTCGGCGCGCTCTAGCGACGTCAGGCGTCGACGCGGAGGACGAGCAGCGCGACGTCGTCCGCCTGCTCCTCGACGACCAGCGCCGCGCAGTCAGCGCCCGAGCCCCTCGACCCACTGCCCCAGGACGGTCGCGTCGACCTCGAACCCGGCCCCGACGGTGCCCACGAGCACCTGCAGCCGACGCATCAGGCGGCAGTCGGCGAGCCGCTGCGGGTCCAGCGCACGGGGGTACGCCGCGGCCACCCCGTCCCCGAGCGTCAGCGACGCCAGGTCCCACTCGACCGGCCCCAGACCGACGTCCTCCCAGTCGTTCCAGAGCAGCGCACCCGACGTCGTCCGCACGAGGTTGCCGGTGTGGGAGTCGCCGTGCACCGGCACCAGCCCGTCGGGATGGCCGTCGAGCCACGGGGCCAGCCGGGCACGGGTGGCGTGGGCGACCGCGAGGTCGTCGGGCACCAGCAGGGCCTCGCACGCCGGGAGCCCGAACGCGATGTCGGTGCGCGGTCCCGGGAGGACCGGGAGCTCTCCCGGGTACGACGCCAGCGCGTCGTGCAGGTCGGCCAGCGCGGCGGCGTAGCGGGGCCCCTCCACCGGTTGCGGGTCGACGTCGACGCGCTGCCACAGGCTCACCACTCCCCCGTCGTGCTCGTGCGGCCCAGGGTCGGCGAGGTCGGTCGGCGGCACCACCGGGGCGCCGACGGCGTGCAGCCAGGTCGTGACGGCCAGCTCGCGCTCGAGCCACGGCCTGATCGGTGGCCGGGTGGTCGCCGCGACCGTCGGGACCCGGACCACGACCGGGCTCGGTGCGACGTGCACGCGCACGCTGTAGCCCTCGGCGAGGACGACCGGGTCGTCGACGCGCAGGCCCTGGGCCCGCGCCACAGCGACCGCTGTGGCGACGGCCCACGTCGTACGCGCGTCTGTCACCCGCCGATCATGGCCGGTCAGCCCCGGACGCTGGCGTCCCGACGGTCGTTGGCCTGCCGGTTGAGCTTGCGGTCCGGGCAGCCGACGATCATCGGGCTGTGGACCAGCAGCGGCCGGTCAAGGGACACGGCACGGTCCGCCGAGCGACCCAGCGACCACACCGACAGGATCAGCCCGTCGTAGGTCTGGGTCTCGCGCTCGTGGAAGTACTTGCAGTTGCCGAGCAGGGCTTCCACGACGACGGTGCGGGTCGCTCCGGCGGGGACCTTGACGTCGGCGACGTCGCGCACGGTGAGCAGCGCGAGCGGCCCCTCCGCGAAGGTGGCGCCGATGACGGTGAGCGGCGCGCGCCCGGTGTTGGTCACCGGCAGCGCGATCCGCAGGACCTGGCCATGGCGGTAGTCGATGACGTGGGTGCCGCGGGGGCCGTACTCCGCCACCGTCGTCACGGCCACGCCGGAGAAGGCGGGCGCGGCGACGGCCACCGAGGGCACCGAGACCGCCGCTGCCGCACCGCCGACGAGAGCGACACCGAGGCCGGCAGCGACGACCGTGCGCCTCATACGGCCGCTCCGGCCCCGACCCGGGTGTTGCGGCGGCGGGCCGCGAGCACCGCGCCGACCAGGCCGGCGCCGGCGAGGCCGAGCAGCCAGGAGCCGCCGGTGGCCGGCAGGCCGGGTGCGGTGTCACGAGCGGCAAGCGACGCGGAGCTCGCCGAGATCCCGGGGAGGTCGGCGGACGCCGGCGGGCGGGCCGGCTGGCCGGGCGCGGCCTCGCGGTCGGTCGGTGGGGTCGGGTTGTCGAACCAGTCGCAGCCCACCGGGTCCTTGTTGTCCTCGCGGTTGTACTGCGAGCACGGCAGCAGACCAACCGACTTCGTAGCGTTGCCGACCGGCAGCAGCGAGGGTGACGCACAGAGGGGCAGGCCCAGCGGAGAGGTGGCGTTGTGGGTGATCTCACCGCGCACCGAGGTGTTGGTCTCCCAGCAGTTGCCGACGCCCTGGTCGTCCCACCAGAAGTCGGTGCCGTTGGGCTGCTTCACACCGGACGGGTGGAAGCCCATCCGGTTCCTCGTGAAGTGGTTTCCGTTGGAGGTGTCGTACTGAGCGGTCGGCGCCATCTCACCGCGGATCGCGGCCGGGACCCAGAACAGCATCGCGCCGGTGCGCCAGTTGTCGTAGATGAGGTTGTCGGTCACCAAGTTGCGGTTGCCGCCGGCGATCATCACCCCGGTGCCCACCGGCACCGGGAAGGCCGGGCAGACCGTGCCCTTGCCGTAGCCGCGCTCCCCAGGCTTCTTGTCGCAGATCCCGCTGTGCACGAAGCGCTCGTAGTAGTTGCTGTTGTTGCTGAAGATCTTGTTCTTGGTGAGGTAGGCGTGGTCCTGCGGCATCCCGGGGTGCCCGCCGACGAAGGAGTCGGTGACGTAGCCGGCGCCGTTGCTGAAGACCTCGTTGTCGTGGAACCACACGCTGTTGCCGGCGGTTCCGGAGAAGCCGAGGGCGTTGTAATAGGTCTTGCAGCGACGGATCTCCACCGCGTAGCGGGTCAGCGGGGCGGTCACCGTCGACAGCGCGTTGACGTCGGCCGCCGAGCCCGGGTAGACGCCGGAGTCGCCGTTGAAGGACGTGTCGCAGTCCTGGATCAGGCCGTGGTCGCTGGTGAAGGTGAGGATGCCGTAGAGGTCGTTGTTGCGGGCGTTCACGCGGTCGAGGACGTAGCCGTCGGTCTCGTGGACGTAGAGCGCGTTCTCCCGGAACAGCTCGGCGGTGAGGTTGCGCAGGTAGAAGCCGTCCGCGCGGTCGGCCTTGATGCCGTTGTGCTTGACCCAGTCGCCGTCGTTGGTGAAGCCGCCCCGGAAGACGACGTCGGTCATCTTCTCCCCGGTGCCCTCGACCTGGAGCCGGCACAGCGCGTTGTCGCAGACGGTGTCGGCATCCTTGGGGTCGTCACCCGCGATCGTCACGAGGTTGATGACCTCACCGCAGCTGACGATGAGGTCGTACTCGACGACGCCGCCGTCGTAGGCCTTGGTGCAGGCCGGGGCGTGCGACGGCTCCTCGCGGTAGAGGCCCGGCAGGACGTAGATGTTGGTCTTCTGCTTCTTCACCGCGTCGACGGCTGCCTGCAGGTGCTGGAAGCGGCACTGCTTCAGCAGTTTCTGGTTGAAGGCCCTGAGACGGGCGTCCTTCATCTCCGCGACGGCCTTCGCGCTCGACGGTTTGCAGACCACGAGCCGGTCGGCTGCCTGCTCGAAGGTGCGGTAGGTGGGCGTCACCCCCTTGCCGGAGGGGAACTGCGACTCGCGCTCCTCGTGGGCGAGGGCGGGCCCGGCGCCGAGCACGAGCCCGGCGAGCAGGACGGTGAGGACGGTCGAGAACCTTCGCACGGGGGCCTCCAGCAACACGGACGGAACGCGTGACGTCCCTTTCGACACGGATCGTCCCGTGTCCTGCCCGCTCGCGAGAGGAGGTGTCCCGGTGAGTGGCGGGTCAGCCCTCGCGGGAGGCCCGCTCGGGCACCTGGGCGAGCGCCTCGCCGGTGTGCTCCTCGCGGGTGTGGATGAGCGACGGGTCGCGCTTGACGGCCCGCAGCGACAGCACGACGGTCACGGTCAGCACTCCCACGATCACGCCCAGCGAGGTGAAGGTGCCGATGTCGGGCGCCCAGCTGCCCCAGCTGTAGTCGTGGGCGGCATGCAGGACCAGCTTGACGCCGATGAAGCCGAGGATGACCGAGAGCCCCTTGGAGAGGTAGACGAGGCGGTCGAGCAGCCCGTCGAGCAGGAAGTAGAGCTGGCGCAGGCCCATCAGCGCGAAAGCGTTGGCGGTGAAGACGATGTAGGGCTCCTCGGTGAGACCGAAGATCGCCGGGATCGAGTCGAGGGCGAACAGGATGTCGGTCGACCCGATCGCGATCATGACCAGCAGCATCGGGGTGACGACGCGCTTGCCGGCGACCTTGGTGACGACCTTCGACCCGTCGTACTCACGAGTGGTCGGCAGGATCCGCTCCATGAGCACGACGAGCTTGTTCTCGCTGTCGTGCTCCTCCTCGCCGGTCGTGGCGAGCTTGTAGGCGGTGTAGACGAGGAACGCGCCGAAGACGAAGAAGACCCACTCGAAGCGCTCGATGGCCGCCGCGCCCACGGCGATGAAGGCCCCGCGCAGGACCAGCGCGAGCACGATGCCGAACAGCAGCACCTTGTGCTGGTGCTCGGCGGGGACGGCGAAGCTCGCCATGATGATGACGAAGACGAACAGGTTGTCCACGCTCAGGCTGTACTCGGTGATGTAGCCCGCGAAGAACTGCCCGCCGAACTCACCACCGCCCACGACGGCCAGCCCGATGCCGAAGGCGATCGCGAGGCCGACGTAGAACGACACCCAGGCAGTGGCCTCCCGGGTCGTGACCTTGTGCGGGCCCTTCTTGGCGGCGATGACGAGGTCGAACGCCAGCAGCAGGACCAGGCCGCCGATCGTGGCGATCCAGGCGGTGGTGGACACGTCGAGCACGAGTTCTCCTTCTCCGGTGAAGCACAGCGGTTCACCGGAGGTCTCTCCCACCCTGCGAGCGCAGATGCGGGGCCTCCCGCGCCGGGGCCCTGACTGACCGGGCCCGTGCTGACGACGCGGGTGCGACGGGGATACTCCCCTCCGTGACCTCGACGATACCTGTCCCGACCGACTGGCGAGCTGTGGCGTCAACCACCAAGGGCTTCCTGCCCGAGGAAGAGGCCCTTGCCCTGCGCGCCGCCGCCCTCGCGGCGATCCCCGGGCTGTGGCTCGAGATCGGCACCTACTGCGGCAAGTCGACGGTCCACCTCGGCTCGGCGGCCCGCGAGGCCGGCGCGCACCTCGTCACCGTCGACCACCACCGCGGCTCCGAGGAGAACCAGCCCGGCTGGGAGTGGCACGACGCCTCGCTCGTCGACCCGCACACCGGGCGGCTCGAGACCCTGCCGTCGCTGCGCCACGCCCTGTGGGACGCCGGCCTCGACGACGTGGTCTCCGTCGTCGTCGGCTCCACCCAGCAGGTCGGCCGCTGGTGGGCGTCCCCGCTGGCCTTCCTCTTCCTCGACGGCAACCACACCGAGGAGGTCGCGCAGCACGACTACGCCGCCTTCGCACCGCATCTCGCGGTCGGCGGCACGCTCGCCGTGCACGACGTCTTCCCCGACCCTGCCGACGGCGGTCAGCCGCCGTGGCACGTCGTGCAGCGCGCCCTGACCGAGGGCTACGAGCAGGTCTCGGAGACCGGCTCGCTGCGGGTGCTGCGCCGGACCCGCTAGCCCCGCTAGTCGCAGCCGCAGGTGCCGGCCGGGCTGCGGACCTGGAAGCAGACGTCGCACCGGTTGGAGCGCATCTTCGCGGCCTGCTCGGCCGACTCGCGGGCAGCGGTGGCCGCGCGGGTCGCCGCGGCCTTGGCGGACCGCGCCGCGGCCTTGCCTGCCACAACGGCCTGCTCCGCGCGCCGCTCGCGGTCCGCGGCGATGGTCTCCTCGAACTCGGCCTCCACGATGCGGCGACGCACCGTGTCGGGCACGAAGCCCATGGTCTGCACACACAGCGCGACGGCGAGCGACAGCTCGCTCTCCATCGCCACCATCTCGACCACGTCACCGTGCACGAGGTCGGGGTCGGCGGCGCAGCGCTCCTCGACGATCGCGATCGCGGCAGCAACGGCGACCGGGTCGGCCGGGGGCAGCTCGTCGAGGTTCACAGCGCGCACTCAGCCTCTGCCTCGAGGCAGGCATCCGCAGGCAGCAGGACCCCCGTCGGGAGCGTCTCGCCGGAGAACAGCGCGAGCGTCGTCCCGCCGACGAGGGCGTCGGCCGCGAGCACCATCGCCGCGGCCGTCCACGAGCTCTGCTCGGCAGGCCAGCGGACGTCCTCGTCGTAGACCAGGCCGGTCCAGTAGGCACCGTCGTCGGCGCGCAGGTGCTGCACGTCGGTGAAGACCTGCAGCGCGCGCTCGCGGTCACCGCAGGCGAGCAGCGACATCGCGAGCTCGGCGGTCTCCGCGCCGGTCACCCAGGGCCGGTCCGAGACGCAGCGGCAGCCGATGCCCGGGACGACGAAGTCGCCCCACTCCTTGGCGAAGCGCTCGTCGGCGGCCGCGCCGCGCACCGAGCCGGCGAGGATCGGGTAGTACCAGTCCATCGAGAAGCGCGACTTGTCGAGGAACGCCTCCGGGTGGTGGGCCACGGCGTGCTGCAGCCGACCGGCCGCGAGCTCCCACTCGGGCTGGGGGTCGTCCATCATCTCGGCCAGCGCCAGCCCGCAGCGCAGGGACTGGTACGACGAGGCAGAGCCGGTCAGCAGGGCGTCGCGGACGACGGTGCCGTCACCCTCGCGCGCCCACCACAGCTCGCCACCGGGCGCCTGCATGTCGATGACGTAGTCGAGGGCCTTGCGCACCACCGGCCACATCTCGCGCGGGAAGGTCCGGTCGCCCGTGACGAGCCACCACTGCCACATGCCGACCGCGACGTAGGCGACCTGGTTGGTGTCGACCTTGGCGTCGAGGGTCGCCTCCTGGTCCATCGAGGTCGGCCAGGAGCCGTCGGGTCCTTGAGTGCGACGCAGGAAGTCGTAGGCGCGGCGCGCCTCGTCGAGGCGACCGCCGAGGACGAACGCCATCGCGCACTCGACGTGGTCCCACGCGTCGGTGTGGCCGTCGGGCCACGGCACCGAGCCGCTGGGCTGCTGCACGGAGACCAGCCAGTCGACGGTCTGCGCCAGCTGCTCCTTGGTCAGGACCTCGGGAAGGTCACGCAGCCACATCGAGGGCCTCCGGCTTGCTCAAGTAGACGACCAGGGACTTGCCGACGAGCGGCTGCAGGACTCGCTCAGCCAGGCGCGTCGCGAGCGGCGCCTTGACCATGTCCCACACCAGCAGCGAGTGGTAGGCCTTCACCAGCGGGTTGGCGTCGTTGCTGACCCCGACCGCGCACTTGAGCCACCAGTAGGGCGCGTGCAGGCCGTGGGCGTGGTGGTGGCCCGTCTTGCGCAGCCCCGTCCGCTCGAGGCGCTGCTGCAGGACCGAGCCCTTGTAGATGCGGACGTGACCGCCCTCGACCTCGTGGTAGGCGTCGGACAGCGCCCAGCAGACCTTCTCCGGCAGCCAGCGCGGCACCGTCACCGCGATGATGCCGCCCGGCTTGAGCACGCGTGACAGCTCGCTCATCGCGAGCTCGTCCTCGGGCAGGTGCTCGAGGACCTCGGCGGCCACGATGCGGTCGAAGGTGGCGTCGGGGAAGGGCAGGGAGTACGCCGTGCCGCGGACAGCGGCGGCGAGGCTGCCCGCCGGGATGTCACCGCTGTCGGACAGCGCGCCGAACATCCCGCGCACGTCCTTGAGCTCCGCGGCGTCGTAGTCGAACGCGACGACGTCGGCGCCGCGCTTGGCGAGGGCGAAGGCGTGCCGCCCTCCCCCGCAGCCCATGTCCAGGACGCGGTCACCCGGTCCTACCGGGAACTGCTCGAAGTCGACGGTCAGCACGAGGGGTCCTCCGTTGTCTCCTGCAGATGGCGGCGGTACCAGGCGACGGTCTGCTCCGCCACGGCCTGCCAGGTGTAGATGGCCTCGACGCGGGCGCGTCCGGCGGCCCCGATGCGGGCCGCGAGCGCGTCGTCATCGAGCAGCCGGCCGATCGCGGCGGCGAGGGCTTCCGGGTCGCCCGGCGGGACGTGCAGCGCGGACTCGCCGTCGGGACCGACGACCTCGGGCAGCGCGCCCGCGGTCGTTGCGACGAGCGGCGTCGCGCAGGCGAGCAGCTCGATCGCGGGGAGGCTGAAGCCCTCGTAGAGGCTCGGGACGACACCGACCTGGGCGCTACCGAAGACCTCGACGAGCTCGCGCTCGCTGATGCCGGTGACGAAGCGGACGCTGTCCTCGAGGCCGAGCCGCTCGATGGCCTTGGCGGCGTGGCCGCCCTCCTTGGCCTTGCCCACGATGACGAGCTCGACGTCGCGCTCGGTGCGCAGCTTGGCGACCGCCTCGAGCAGCGGGACGATGCCCTTGAGCGGCACGTCGGCGCTGGCGGTGGCGACGATGCGCCCCGGCACGCGCGGCAGCGTCGGCGGGACGAAGACGTCGGCCTCGACCCCCACGGGGACGACCGTCATCTTCGCGGCGTCGACGCCGAAGTCGGTGACGATGTCGTCGAAGCTGTTCTGGCTGACCGTCAGCACGGCAGGCAGCCGGCGTACGACCCTGCCCTGCATCGCGAGGAAGCCGTACCACCGGCGCATCGACGGCTTCTTGCGCCAGTGGGCGGCGGCGAGGTCAAGCTTCTTGTCGACCGTGATCGGGTGGTGGACGTTGGCGATGACGTCGAGCCCGTCGCGCTGCATGAGCAGCAGGCCGTAGCCGAGCGTCTGGTTGTCGTGGACGATGTCGGGGCGGTCCTCGAGCGGGCGCCGACGGAGCTCCTCCCAGGCGCGCAGCGAGAAGCTGAGCGGCTCCGGGAATCCCGCCGTGCACATGTGGAGGAACTCCAGCACGTCGTAGCGGGTGCGGAACTCCTTCGGCCACGGCAGCCGGAAGGGGTCGGGGTCGCGGTAGAGGTCGAGGCTCGGCAGCGCGGTCAGGCGCAGGCCCGGCACCTCGTCGAGCTCGGGGTAGGGCGGGCCGCTGATGACCTCGACCTCGTGGCCGAGCGCGCACAGCTCGCGGGAGAGATGGCGCACGTAGACGCCCTGGCCGCCGCAGTGCGGCTTGCTGCGGTACGACAGCAGCGCGATGCGCAGCGGGCGTCCCCCGTCGGCGGCTGTGAGCGGCCGCCCGGCGAGTGGGTCTGTCAAAGTCGTGCTCCCTCGTGGCCTGCGTCAGGCCGGAACCCCTGATGCTACCGGCGGTAACACCACGACCTCGCGGGCGCGTCCCGCCAGGTGGGCCGGTCGGGCTACCGGACCCCGGCCGCGTCCATGCCACGCAGCTCCTTCTTCAGCTCGTTGACCTCGTCGCGCAGCCGGGCGGCGAGCTCGAAGGACAGCTCGCGGGCGGCGTCGTGCATCTGGTCCTGGAGCTGCTGGATGAGCTGTGCGAGCTCGGCGCGCGGCATGCCCGCCAAGTCCTTCGCATGGGTCCCCGCCGCCCCCTTGCTGCTCATCCCGGGGACGGGTGCCTTGCCGCGGGACTGGCTGCGGCCGCTGCCACCGACCAGGGCTGCCCCTGACTCCGCGTCCTCGCGCACGATGTCGTCGAGGATGTCCGCGATCCGCTTGCGGAGCGGCTGCGGGTCGAGGCCGCGCTCGGTGTTGTAGGCGACCTGCTTGGCCCGCCGTCGGGTGGTCTCGTCGATCGCCTTGGCCATGCTGGGGGTGATCGTGTCGGCGTACATGTGGACCTGGCCGCTGACGTTGCGCGCCGCGCGGCCGATCGTCTGGATGAGGCTCGTGCCCGACCGCAGGAAGCCTTCCTTGTCGGCGTCGAGGATCGCCACGAGCGACACCTCGGGGAGGTCCAGCCCCTCGCGGAGCAGGTTGATGCCGACGAGCACGTCGTACTCGCCCTTGCGCAGCTCCTTGAGCAGCTCGATGCGGCGGATCGTGTCGACCTCGGAGTGCAGGTAGCGGACCCGGATGCCGAGCTCGAGGAGGTAGTCGGTGAGGTCCTCCGACATCTTCTTGGTCAGGGTCGTGACGAGCACCCGCTCGTCGCGCTCGGCGCGTAGCCGGATCTCGTGGACGAGGTCGTCGATCTGGCCCTTGGTGGGCTTGACGACGATCTCGGGGTCGACCAGGCCGGTCGGGCGGATGACCTGCTCGACGACGTCGTTCTTGACGCGACTGAGCTCGTAGGGCCCCGGCGTCGCGGAGAGGTAGACGGCCTGGCCGACCCGCTCGAGGAACTCCTCCCACTGCAACGGCCGGTTGTCCATCGCGCTCGGCAGCCGGAAGCCGTGGTCGACGAGGGTCGCTTTGCGGGAGCGGTCGCCCTCGTACATCCCGCCGATCTGCGGGACGGTCACGTGCGACTCGTCGATGACGAGCAGGAAGTCGTCGGGGAAGTAGTCGAGCAGGGTGTGCGGCGCGGTGCCGGGCGAGCGACCGTCGATGTGGCGGCTGTAGTTCTCGATGCCGTTGCAGAAGCCGACCTGGCGCATCATCTCGAGGTCGTAGGTGGTGCGCATCCTCAGCCGCTGGGCCTCGAGCAGCTTGCCCTGCGCCTCCATCTCGGCCAGCCGGTCGGCCAGCTCGAGCTCGATGCCGGCGGTCGCGCGCTCCATCCGCTCGGGACCCGCGACGTAGTGGGTCGCCGGGAAGACGAAGACCTCCTCGTGCTCCGCGACGACCTCACCGGTCAGCGGGTGCAGCGTCATGACCCGCTCGATCTCGTCACCGAACATCTCGATGCGGACCGCGAGCTCCTCGTAGACCGGGAAGACCTCGACGGTGTCGCCGCGGACCCGGAAGGTCCCGCGGGTGAAGGCGAGGTCGTTGCGGGTGTACTGCACGTCGACGAACTGCCGGAGGAGCTTGTCGCGCTCGATGGTGTCGCCGACGGTGAGCTTCACCATCCGGTCGACGTACTCCTGCGGGGTGCCGAGGCCGTAGATGCAGCTCACGCTCGCCACGACGATGACGTCGCGGCGGGTCAGCAGGCTCATCGTGGCGGAGTGGCGCAGGCGCTCCACCTCCTCGTTGATGGAGGAGTCCTTCTCGATGTAGGTGTCGGTCTGCGGGACGTAGGCCTCGGGCTGGTAGTTGTCGTAGTAGCTGACGAAGTACTCGACCGCGTTGTGCGGCAGCAGCTCGCGGAACTCGTTGGCCAGCTGCGCGGCCAGGGTCTTGTTGGGCGCCATGACCAGCGTCGGGCGCTGCACCCGCTCGACCAGCCAGGCGGTCGTCGCGGACTTGCCGGTGCCGGTCGCGCCGAGCAGGACGACGTCGGGCTCGCCCTTGACCAGTCGTCGCTCGAGCTCGTCGATGGCGGCCGGCTGGTCACCGGCGGGCTGGAAGTCGCTGACCACCTCGAAGCGCCGGGTGCTGCGCTTCAGGTCGGTCGCGAGCCGCTCCACGGTCGGGGTGCTGCTGCGCTGAGAGGCCACGCAGCCACGGTACGTCGGACCTCCGACAGTCCCGTCGCCGCAGGGGTGGGCCTACTTCTTCTTCCCGCGGGTCGTCCACGGGACCGTCGGCGCAGGGCTCGGGACCGTGCCGCCGGGCAGGAACGCCTTCGCCTGACCCGCCCGCGCGAGGACCCGCCACTGCTTCGCGCCGGTCGTCTGCCACGACCACAGCGAGACCGACCGGGCGCCCATCTCCTTGGCCGTCGTGAGGAACGCCTGGACGGAGGCGTCAGGGTGCGGGTCCGGGGCGAGGTACGGCGCGTCGAGGCGTCCGTCGTACCCCTGTCCGACCGGCATGACGGGCTTGCCGTAGCGCGTCAGCACCCGCATGGAGGTGGCGGTGACGCGGGCGGGGTCGCGGTTGTACCAGTAGGCCATCGGGACGATCGCGTCGGCGAAGCGGGCGGTGCGCTCGTAGGGGTAGCTGGTGATGCGGTGCTCGCTCGGCCACGGCACCGTCGGCAGGATCGCGATGTGCGGGGGCAGCAGCCGCCGCAGCGTGGAGTAGTAGAGGTCGATGCCGCGGGCCGACAGGTGGGTGCCCTCGCTGCCGGTCTCGACGTCCGGCGCGACAGCGGCGACGCGGGGCGCGCCGGCCTTGCGGTAGAGCGCAGCCCGCGCCATCCGGCGGGCATCCGCGACCGGGTCGACGAGCTTCGGGAAGTCCCAGGCGATGACGCGGAGCTGGGTGCCCTTGGTGGCGGGCAGCAGCTGGCCCAGCACCTCGTCGCCGATCCAGCCCTTGCGGCTCGAGCCGGTCTGGACGTAGAGGTGGGTGAGGCCCGCGGCCTGGGCGCGCTTCACGACCACCGGTGCGTGGCCCTGCTCGGAGCGCTGCCACTCGTGCAGCCACATGCCGGTGCCGGTGGGGAGCCAGCGGGCGACCTTGGCGTGCGCGACCTTCGGCCGCGGCGCGGCAGGGGCCTTCGTGGCGCGGGCGGTCGGCGCCGGGGCGGACGGCGCGGCCTCGGGCAGCGCCCGGGCGGCCGCGTCGGCGAGGGTGCTCGCGACGCTGCCGGCCACCGGGGGTACGACGACGGACGCCGCGGTGACGGCCCGCACCGCGGGCGCGGGTGCGTCGTGTGAGGCGGCGGCACCTACCCCGAGCGCGAGGGTCAGGGTGGCGGCGGCCGCGACCGCACGGACCGGGCGGGTGCGCCGGCGGACGGGGGGTGTGGGGGGCACCCGCTGACGCTAAGGACTCGGGATGCCCGCTGTCCGCGAAACGGCACCTGGCCGCACCGTCACTCCTTGCTGTCCTGGTCCTTGCTGTCCTGGTCCTTGCTGTCCCCGGTGGCGGTGTCGACGCGTCCGGCGTGGGCCTCGTGGTCGACCCGTGCCCGCAGCCTGGCCCACAGGGCGTCGACCTGATCCTCGAGCTCGGCCAGCGTCCCCTCGTTGCGGATCACCTCGTCGGCGACGGCCAGCCGCTGCTCCCTGCTGGCCTGGCGCGCCATCCGCGCCTCGGCGTCGCGCTGCGTCATGCCGCGCTGGCCGGTGAGCCGCGCGATCTGCGTGGTCTCGGCGCAGTCGACGACCACCACGACGTCGTACATCGCCGCGAGGCCGTTCTCCGCGAGCAGCGGCACGTCGTGGACCACGACCTCGATGCCGGCCGCCTCCGCCTCGCGCCGCCGCCGGTCCGACAGCTCGCCCACCAGCGGGTGCACGATCGCGTTGAGCCGGGCCAGCGCCTCCGGGTCGGTGAAGACGATCGAGCCCAGGGCCTCGCGGTCGAGGGTGCCGTCGGCCGCGAGCACCGCGTCGCCGAAGGCCGCGACGACGGCCGCGAGCCCGAGCGTCCCCGGTGCGACGACCTCGCGGGCGTGCACGTCCGCGTCGAGCACCACGGCACCGCGCTCGGTGAGCATGCCGCTCACGGCCGACTTGCCCGACCCGATGCCCCCGGTGAGTCCCACGACCAGCACCCGCCGGACCCTAGCGGAGCCGCCGCGCTCGCCGCGCCCACCCCGCGCCCCCTCCGCGCCCCCTCCGCGCCCACCCCGCGCCCACCCCGCGCCTCGCCGCCCTGGCGACACGGCAGCGCCTGCCGGTCGGCACATCTGCGTGCACCTGGAGCCGCGGGCGGACGTGAGACGCGACGTCACGCCCGGCCGGACGTGACCGTCCGTGAAGCGCACGCGATGCCGCCGTCGCCGTTGCCGGATCCCCGGCCGGTCACGCCGCTGCCGACACCGCGGCGAGCGCCGCGCGGATCAACGCGATGACCGTCGCCGGGCGGTGGACCACCTCAGCCCACGTGAAGCGGAGGACGCGCCAGCCCGCGGCTGCGAGCTGGTTGTCGCGCTGACGGTCGAGGCTCCCGTCGGGGTGCCACCGGGCACCGTCGGCCTCGACCACGAGCCGCGCTGCTGCGAAGCAGAAGTCCGCACGCTTCGTGCCGTCGGCGCAGCGCAGCGGTGACTGGCTGGCGAAGCCCACCAGGCCGGCGTCGAGCATGCGGACCCGCAGGACCGACTCCAGCACGGACTCGCTCAGCGGGTCGCACTGCGCCAGCGCGCGTCGTGCCCGAGCACGCTCGGGCCGGCCAGGCAGTGCGTCCACGGCGTCGGCGACCTGCTGCAGGGTCACCTGCTTCGAGCGCAGCGCGCTGTCCACCGCGACGACCGCCTCGAGGCGCGAGAGCTGGACGAGGCAGTCGACCGCGGTCTGCACGGCCGCGGTCGCCCACAGCCCCTCCCGCCCGAGGGACTCGTGCAGCAGCTCGCGTGCCACGTCCCCGCGCCGTTGACGGACGACGACCCAGGTGGCGCTCGGCTGCCGACGTCCGTTGGGCAGTGCCACCTCGACCGAACGGGGCTCCATCAGCAGCGCCCAGCCGCGGAGCAGAGCCGCCGTGCGCCCGGAGGCGACAGCACGCGGGCCGAGGTGGAGCAGCGCCGCACGCACGCGTACGACGTAGGCCTCGGACAGCATCGCGTCCTTGAGGACGAAGCGCGGCCACGGCGGGAGCGGCCGGGACGAGTAGACGCCTCGCAACAGCCGGTGCACGCCCTCGGTGCTGTGCAGCCGACGCACATCCAGCCCTGCCGCGCGCAGGGAGCGCAGCGACGACAGGCCCTCGCGGCGGCAACCGCAGGTCGTCACGGCAGAGAGCGTGTCCACAGCGTTACCTTGCCGCGTCAAACGGCCCGTCGACGGGACCCGCACCCAACCTGTGGACAGGCGCATCTGCGTGCACTTGCCGCTGCCCACGCACCGTGCACGCGAGACGGCCACCGGGAACGCGCCGACCTGCGCCACGTGCACGCAGATCCGCCGCCGTGGGGCCGACGTGAGGGACCGGGACACGGCGGAGGCCCGCACCCCGAGGGGTGCGGGCCTCCGCGACGTGCATGCCGGCTGGACTACGCGCCGCCGCCCGAGAGCTTCTCGCGCAGCGCCTGCAGGGCCTCGTCGGAGGCCAGGGTGCCGCCGGACGGGGCCGGGGTCGGACGCGGCGCAGCAGCGCCCTCCTCGCCCTCGACGGCCTCGTCGCCGTCCTCGCCGGACTCCGAGGAGTACGACGTCGGGACGGCGGCCTCCGCGTCGGCGGCAGCCATCCGCTTGATCTGCTCCTGGTGGGCCTGGAAGCGCTTCTGGGCGTCGGCGTACTGCTTCTCCCAGGCCTCCTTGGCCGACTCGTAGCCCGGCAGCCAGTCGCCGGTCTCCGGGTCGAAGCCCTCCGGGTAGATGTAGTTGCCGGCGTCGTCGTAGGAGGCGTTCATGCCGTACTGCGCCGGGTCGAAGTGCTCCTCGGCCTGCGGGCCGTTCTCGTTGGCCTGCTTGAGGGACAGCGAGATGCGGCGACGCTCGAGGTCGATGTCGATGACCTTGACGAGCAGCTCGTCGCCGACGTTGACGACCTGCTCGGGGATCTCGACGTGGCGCTCGGCCAGCTCGGAGATGTGGACCAGGCCCTCGATGCCCTCGTCGACGCGCACGAACGCACCGAACGGGACGAGCTTGGTGACCTTGCCCGGCACGACCTGGGCGATCGCGTGGGTCCGGGCGAACTGCTGCCACGGGTCCTCCTGGGTCGCCTTCAGCGACAGGGAGACGCGCTCGCGCTCCAGGTCGACGTCGAGCACCTCGACGGTGACCTCCTGGCCGACCTCGACGACCTCGGACGGGTGGTCGATGTGCTTCCAGGACAGCTCGGAGACGTGCACGAGGCCGTCGACGCCACCGAGGTCGACGAAGGCGCCGAAGTTGACGATCGAGGAGACGACACCCGACCGGACCTGGCCCTTCTGCAGGGTGGACAGGAAGGTGGAGCGGACCTCGGACTGGGTCTGCTCGAGCCACTGGCGGCGGGACAGGACCACGTTGTTGCGGTTCTTGTCCAGCTCGATGATCTTCGCCTCGAGCTCCTTGCCGACGTAGGGCTGGAGGTCGCGCACGCGGCGCATCTCGACCAGCGACGCCGGGAGGAAGCCGCGCAGGCCGATGTCGAGGATGAGACCGCCCTTGACGACCTCGATGACGGTGCCGGTGACGATGCCGTCCTCGTCCTTGATCTTCTCGATCGTGCCCCAGGCGCGCTCGTACTGCGCGCGCTTCTTGGACAGGATCAGACGACCCTCCTTGTCCTCCTTCTGGAGGACGAGCGCCTCGACGATGTCGCCCACGGCGACGACCTCGTTGGGGTCGACGTCGTGCTTGATGCTCAGCTCGCGCGAGGGGATGACGCCCTCGGTCTTGTAGCCGATGTCGAGGAGCACCTCGTCGCGGTCGACCTTGACGATCGTGCCCTCGACGATGTCGCCGTCGTTGAAGTACTTGATCGTCTCGTCGATGGCGGCGAGGAAGTCCTCCATGGACCCGATGTCGTTGATGGCGACCTGGGGCGCCGCGTAGGGGACCGCGGGGGTGTCGAGGGTGCTGGTCAAGGAGTCTGCTCCGGCTGCGGTGGGATCGTGACCCGCCCCTGGTGGGCGAGTCAAGGTGCGCGCAGCGGGCGGATCGTCGAGGCGGACGGACGGGAGTCAGACCAACAGGGACGAGCACGGGCACGCGTGAGCGCGCGCCCGCAGCGCGTTCGTCCATAGTAGGCGCATGGACGCTCCCCCGTCGAACCGCGCGCCGGGCCCCGGGGAGAGCGCCGCAGCCAACCGCAGCTGGTGGGACGGCGCGGCGCAGGACTACTACGCCGAGCACGGCGCGTTCCTCGGCGACACCGACCTCGTCTGGTGCCCCGAGCGGCTGCGCGAGGCCGAGGCTCGCCTGCTCGGCGACGTGCGCGGCCTCGACGTGCTGGAGATGGGCTGCGGGGCCGCGCAGGGCGCGCGCTGGCTGACGCGGGAGGGGGCGAGGGTCACGGCGTACGACGTGAGCCGCGGTCAGCTGGACCAGGCCCGGGAGATCGACGCCCGCACCGGGACCACCGGGATCGCCTACCTGCAGGCCGATGCGCAGGCGGTCCCGCTCGCCGACGCGTCGTACGACCTCGTGGTCTCGGCCTTCGGCGCCCTGCCCTTCGTCGCCGACGCCCCGGGGACGATGCAGGAGGTACGACGGCTGCTGCGGCCCGGCGGGCGCCTCGTGGCCTCGGTGTCGCACCCCTTCCGGTGGGCCTTCGCCGACGACCCGGGACCAGACGGGCTGGTCGTGCGGCAGAGCTACTTCGACCGCACGCCCTACGTCGAGCAGGACGAGCGGGGGGTGGCGACCTACGTCGAGCACCACCGCACCGTCGGCGACTGGGTGCGCGCCGTCGTCGGCGCGGGGCTCGTCCTCACCGACCTGCTCGAGCCGGAGTGGCCCGACGGTCACACGCAGGAGTGGGGCCAGTGGTCACCGCTGCGCGGCCGGCTGCTGCCGGGCACCCTCGTCCTGCACGCCGCGAGGCCCGCCACCGGCTGACGGTGACGGGCCTCGTGACGGGGTGGACTAGCGGGCGAGGCGCTGCTCCGCGGGGGCCTCGCCGCGCGCGACGGGCAGGACGTGCGACACGTCGGGGCGCAGATCGTCGTCGGCGCGGGCAGTCGTGCGGCGGCGGCGGGCGAGCAGTCCGCCGGCGAGCAGCAGCAGGCCCAGGCCACCGAGGACCCAGGGGGCGCGCTGCAGGAGCAACGCGCTGCTCTTGCTGTCCTTGGCGTCGGCCACGCGACCGGCGACGGTGTCGGCGGTGGGCCCGAGCGCGTCGACCAGCAGCGCCGGGCTGACCTTGCCGTCCGCGAAGCGGATCGAGGTCTGCGGCGAGCTGACGATGCTGACGATGGACCCGGTCACCGGCTCGACGAGCAGGGTGCGGTTGGGGTTGGAGTAGAGGGTGTCGGTGCCCTCGAGCACGCCGTACTGACCGAGCGAGACCTCCGGGATGCTCCCCACGAACTCGTAGACCTCCAGGCCGTCGACCTCGAGAGTGCGGGTGTAGGAGACCGGCCAGCCCTTCCTGGACGACTGGTCGTAGAAGTCGTAAGTGGTCTGCTGGGTGTCGAACGGCAGCTTCACGGTGTGGGCCGTCGTGCCGTAGGTCTCCCCGAACTCGCCGGGGACCCCCTCGCCGGTCGAGCGGTCGAAGGCGATGACGGACGAGCCGGCGCGCAGCCCGGTGTAGCGACCGCGCGCGTCGACGGTCTGGACGTCGCCGTCAGGGCCGACCACCGCCAGGTTGAGCAGCTCGTCGTAGACGGCGGTGCTGCTGCTGCCGACGAGGTTGCCCTCGGCGTCGGCGTGAGTGGTCAGGGTGCGGGTCAGGTCGACCGTGATCGGCTCGAGCTCGCCCGTCGCGCTGTTGAGCTTCTGGGCCTCGCCTCGCGAGTGCGTCACCAGGTCCTGCGTGCCCGGGGCCTTCAGCAGCGCGGGGGCGATCACAGCAGGCACCATGACCGCGAGTGCCAGCGAGAACGCACCGGCTCCGATCAGTGCGGTGGCGGTCTTTCGGGGCACGGTGTCTCCTCTTTGAGCACGGACGCAGGGTGCTGCTTCGTTGCATGCCAGTCTCAAGCGAGACCCGCCCGCACGCCATGGCCCGAAAGGACCAGATTTGGACAGCCCAGACATGTCGACCGCCCCACGCGGTCCGGCTCCGGTCGTGGGTCGGGTCAGCTCCCCCGAGCGCTTCCCGGCGCTCGACGGCGTCCGCGCGGTGGCTGCCCTCGCGGTCGTGCTGACCCACGTGGGCTTCCAGACCGGCGAGGCCGTCTCCGGTCCGGCCCGGGCCGCCCTGGCCCGCCTCGACATCGGGGTGGCCGTCTTCTTCGTGCTGTCGGGCTTCCTGCTCCACCGCCCGCAGGCGGTGGCGGCGCTGCGCGGTGCTCCGCTGCCCGCCGTCGTCCCCTACCTCTGGCGTCGCGCGTTGCGGGTCCTCCCCGGCTACTGGGTGGCCGTGCTGGCGGCGCTGCTGCTGCTGCCGGCCAACGACGGGCTCACAGCGGTCGACTGGGTGCGGCAGCTGACCCTGACCCAGGTCTACGTCGAGAGCGGCCTCCCCGCTGGCCTCACCCAGATGTGGTCGCTCGCGACCGAGGTCACCTTCTACCTGGCACTGCCGCTGCTGGGCCGGCTCGCCGGCCGGACCCTGCGCAGCCAGCTCCGGCTGTGCGGGCTGATGGTCGGTGTGGGTCTTGGCTGGCAGGCGGCGGTCGCGCACGACCTGCTCCCACCGCACGCCGGCTACTGGCTGCCGGGGCACGCGGACTGGTTTGGGCTGGGCATGGGATTGGCGGCCCTGTCGGCGAGCGGCGTGCCGTGGCTGCGCGACCTGGCCGGCGACGGCACGACCTGCTGGGTGGGTGCGGCGGCACTGTTCGCGGTCGCGACGACGCCCTTGACCGGCCCCTACGGGTTGGCACTGCTGACCCCGAGCGAGACGCTCTCGCGCACGCTGCTCTACGGCGCCGCTGCGGTGCTGCTCGTCCTGCCCGCCACGGCGGCGGCGGCACCCGGGAAAGGGTCCACCGGAGCGGTCGGCGCACTGCTAACCAGCCGGCCGGTGGCCTGGCTGGGGCGCATCTCCTACGGCATCTTCCTCCTGCACCTCGTCGTGCTGGCGCTCGTCTTCGACGGCCTGGAGATCGGCTTCTTCACCGGGCGGTTCTGGACCGTGCTCGCCGTGACGGTCGGGGTCACCCTGGCGGTGTCGTGGGCCCTGCAGCGGGCCGTGGAGGAGCCGGCGATGCGGCTGCGCGGCCGGGGTCCGGGTCGGACGAGGGATCGGCCTGGGGCTCGGGGTCCTGGCCCTGGTCCGGGCGAGGGTCGGGGGACGGCAGGGCAGGGGCCGGTCGCCACAGGCTGACGGCCAGCGCTGCCACGGCGAGCAGCGCACAGGCCTGCGCGGGTGCCGCGACGAGGGCCCGACCGGGCCAGGGCTCCAGGGCCACCAGGCTGCCCGCGGCCACGAGGCCCGCCACTCCGAGGGGGGTGAGGAGCCGCCAGCCGCCGAGGCGGACCAGGGCGGCGGCCCCGAGCCCGGCCACCACACCGGCCGGTCCCCCGACGATCGGCACCGCGACCGCGGCCAGGAGCAGCCCGGGCCACCGCCGGCGGCGTGCGTCGAGGCGCAGGTCGGGAGCGGGGCGCCTCGGCCGCACCGCGGCCAGCAGCACGAGCCACACCGCGAGCGCCGCGCCGCCGAGCAGCGCCAGGCGGTAGGGCCGGTCGGGTGCGAACTCGAGGACGACCTGACCACCGCCGGTCGGCAGCAGGAAGCCCTGCTGCCACCCGTCGAGCCGCACGGGCCGCAGGCGCTCGTCCCCGAGGCGCGCGGTCCACCCCTCGTTGAAGGCCTCGTGCACGACCAGCCAGGCCTCGGGACCGGCCGCCACGTCGAGGGAGCGGCGGACGGGACCCCAGCTGCGCACCGCGTCGACGCGGTCCGCAGCCACGGTCGGGGCCCCGCGCGCCAGGTCGGTGAGGACGAGCCCGGTGACCTGCACCGTGGCGGTGCGCGCCGCCTGCACCCGGTGCTCCCCGGCGGACAGCTCGAGCGGGCCGCCCCCGCAGGGGAGCACCGTCACGTCGCGGCCGGCGAGGACGTCGCCGACGGTCGTCGTGACCCGGGTGACGACCCGCAGCGCTCCATCGACGGCGACCGCTGGGCCCTGCCCGCACGGCAGGGCGAGCGGTCGGTCCGCGGGCACCGACTGCCGCAGGTCGCGGGGCGGGCCCAGCAGCCGGAGCTCCGTCACGCCCACCGGCAACTCCTCGACGAGCCCGTCCGGGCGGATGCTCGTGCGGCGCTCGACGTCGGGGAAGCCGATCTCGACGCGACGCCCCACCGCGGCCGGGACGACCCCTTCGCCGGCCGGGGTGAGCGCCGCGGTGCGCACCGGCCCGCCGTCGACGCGGACGGAGACCGAGCGCGGGCGCGAGGCCGGCAGGAAGGGGTCGACGACGACGGTGACGCCGGTGATCCGCTGGGCGGTCGGCAGCTCCAGCACCACGATGGGGTCGGGGTCGAGGGGCGCGGCCGACCACGCGGTGCGGAAGTCACGGTCGAGCACCGCCGCGGGACGCGCGGCCGGGTCGGCGACGGCCCGGCTGCTGGCCCGGGCGGTGATCGGCTGACCCTGCTGCAGCAGGGCGTCGAGGGCCTCGCCGCCCCGTGCCCGCCCGCGCAGCGCCACCCCGAGCAAGGCCGCCTCGTCGACGGTGAGGACGCGGTCGACAGCCTCGTCGTCCTCGTCGTCGAGCGGGAGCGCCGGCGAGCAGGTCGGGCGGTCGCCGACGAGCAGGCAGCCCGCACGGTCGCGGCGGCCGGCCGAGAGCACGAACGACGCCGGGCCCGCAGCGGGGCGACCGCCGGTCAGCACGGCGGCATCGGCCGGCACACGCAGGGCCCGGCTGGCCAGCAGGTCCCCGTCGCCGGTCAGCAACCGGCCCTCGAGGGCGCTGACGCCGAGGCCGGAGCTCCCCGCGCCGGTGACGGACGTGATCGTGAGTCGCAGCCGCGTTGTCGACCCGCCGAGGCCGACCCTGGTCGTCCCGCCGGCAAGCGGCACCTCGGTGCTGCCGTCGTCGGTGGTGACGCGGACGCGAGACGGCACGGCAGCGGCCCCGGCGAGCAGCGGCGCGGTGAGCTCGACGGCGGTCAGGGTCGTGCGGGGGAAGCGGGCCTCGACCCACTGCCCGACCGGGACCACTCCGCCCGTCGCCCAGGTCGTCGCGCCGTCGCCGTCGAAGGCGGCGGCCGAGTGGTGGTCGCGGCCGCGCAGCAGCAACGCGTCGGCGTCCGACGCCGAGGACGAGGCGAGGACCGCCGTCACGCCCGTGACCACGGCGGTCGTGCGCGTCGGACCCACCGGCAGGGGGAGGTAGTCGGCGACCGGTCGCTCGAGCCGCCGCCCGCTCCCCCCGCCGAGCGTGGCGGACGGGCCGTCGCTGGCTCGACCGACGTCGACCTCGCGGTCGCGGTAGCCGTCAGTGACCGTGCGGAGCTCGCTCTGCTCCCCGGGCAGCTCCGGCTCGCCCGCCAGGCGGACGGCGCCGCGTACCGCGAGGGCACCGGTCTCGAGCAGCGGGAGGACCGACTCGGGGCCGCCCGAGACCCGCTGCGTGCCGGCCCGCGACCACGACTCGACGGCCACCACCCCGTCGCCGTCGAGGACCTCGAAGACCTCGACGGCGGGGTACGTCGGGGACAGCCCTGCGTCGTACACCTGGCTGCCCGTGCCGAAGCCGGCGCCCACCGGGGGCCCGAACACGGCGACCCGCCGCAGGCCCGGCGACGCGGCCAGCGCGGCATGGACGACCAGCGGTCGGGTCGCGCCGCTCGCTGTCGTGTCGAGGTCGTTGCGCACCACGAGGTGGCGCACACCGGCCCGCGCCAGGTAGGCGGCCAGCGCGGGCGAGCCGCGGCCGGAGCGCAGCGCCTCCTCGACCGCGTCGAGCACCCGGGTCACGCCCGGCCCGCCGAGCGGCACTGCGTCGCGGACCACCCAGGGCGAGCGCGCGAGCACCTGCAGCGGCTCGTCGCCGGTGCGGCCCCAGGCGTTGTTGCCGAAGGGTGCGGCCGGCACGACCATCGCCCGCGCGGGAGCTGGTCCGGGCTCGGCGTCGGCGAGCCACTCGGCGACGTCGCGCCAGTAGCCGGGCACGCCCTGGTGCGATCCCGTCGGCTGCAGCGACGTCAGCGCGGGGGTGGCCGCTCCCGCGATCGCGAGGGCCGCGAGCACCGCGACCGGCCGGGTCGCGGCCCGCGGCACCCGACCTCGCCCGAGGTGCCGGAGCGGCCGGCGCACCGTGGCCGCGGCTGCCGCGAGACCGAGCGCCAGCGGGAGCCGGAGGAGCAGGTCGTACTTGTGGACGTTGCGCAACGGCGACAGCGCCCCGTCGAGCAGGTCGCGCTCCACGGCCGCGAACGGACCGTCGAGGTCCCCGACGTGGCCGGCACCGACGACGAGCAGGCCGAGCAGCACACCTCCGACGAGGAAGGCGCGGTGCGGTGTGCGGCGGTGCAGGACACCGACCAGCCCGAGCGCGGCCACCGCTGTCGAGCAGACGACCAGCGCGGCCTCGGTGACGAGCAGGTGACCGGCCGGGCGGGCCGGCGCACCGAGCGCGAGGTACTGCAGCCACAGGTCATTGCCGGTGAGGACCGACCACAGACCGGTCTGGCGGGTGGTCGTGGCCGCGGACTCGATGACGTCGAGAAACGGTGGCGAGTAGCGCCCGAGCACCAGCAGCGGCCCGAGCCACCAGGCGGTCGCGCCGATGAGCGACACCGACCACCAGGCCGCGAGCCTGCGGCGACGAGGACCGGGTGGCTGCAGCGCGATCCAGAGCACGCCGAGGGGTACGACGGCCAGCGTCGCCGCGGCGTTGACGCCACCGACGAGGAGGACCGCGAGGCCCGACAGGGCCGCGGCACGGCGCGGACTCCCCCGCTGGGCACCGGTGACCAGCGGCACGAGCACCCAGGGAGCGAGCGCGTAGGGCCAGACCTCGACACTGATGGCACCCAGCTGCGACACGGGTCGGGCCGCGAGCGCGTAGGCCAGCCCGGCGAGCAGCCGGGTCGACGGCGTCCCGATGCCGAGGCGCTCTGCGAGCGCGCGCACGCCGAGCAGGGCGACGCACAGCACGAGCGCCTGCCACAGCCGCTGCGCGAACCAGTCGGGGACGCCGGCCGACTGCAGCGCCAGCATCACCGGGCCCAGCGGGAACAGGTAGCCGTAGGCCTGGTTCTGCAGCTGACCGGCGCCGCCCTCGGGGTCCCACAGGTGCAGGGCCCGGGCCAGCAGGCCCAGCGGGTCGGCGGTGAGGTCGAGCTTGGTGTCACCGACGACCCGGCCGCCCTCCTGACGGGCGACCACCGCGGTCAGGACCAGGCAGGCGACCGCGACGCGCAGGCGTTCGACGGCGCCGGAGCCGGGTGCTGCCGGCCGCGGTGGCTCGGTCACCGGCGGCGCAGCACCAGGGCGAGGTTCCACGTCGCGACCTCGCGCAGCGCGGGCACGCGCACCACCCAGGACGCCCACCGCGGGTGGTAGCGCGGGAGGACCTCGACGACCTCGACGACGCCCGCTGCGACCCGCTCGTCCTTCCACCGCAGCATCTGGGCGACCGAGGTGCGAAACAGCGAGTGGCCGTAGTCGTTCTTCGGGCGCTGCCCGTGACGACGGGCCCAGCGCTCGGCGGCGAAGTGGCCGCCCAGGTAGTGCCAGGGCGCGGTCTCGTGGCCGCCGTTCGGGGCCAGCCAGTTGTTGTAGGACAGGAAGACCACGCCGCCCGGCCGGGTCACCCGCACCATCTCGTCGGCCATCACCACCGGCTGCGCGACGTGCTCGAGGACGTTGCTGGAGTAGCAGACGTCCACGGCGCCGTCCCGGAAGGGAAGCGCGAGCCCGCTCCCGAGGACCGTGCCCGCCGCGACGTCACGGCCGTGCAGGGACAGCTCCCCCGCATCGGCGTCGAGGCCGACGTAGTGCGCGCCGAGGGCCCGGAAGGCGTCGGCGAAGTAGCCGGGGCCACCTCCGACGTCGAGCAGCAGCGCACCCGTCAGGTCGGCGTAGCTGGCCACCTGGCGCGCGCTGTCGCGGGCGAGCAGCGAGTAGAAGCGGGCTGGGTCGCTCTGCTCGTAGCCGTAGGCGCTCCACAGCGCCCGGCTGCGGGCCAGCGAGCCGAGCGGCGGCAGCGGCTCCGCTCCGACGGACGTCTGCTCACCCGGCGTCACCACGCCCGCGACCCTACGGCCCGACCGTCCCGTCCTGCCCACATCGTCCCGGTACCGCCTAAAAGGACCACCTCAGGATGGTCCCGTCGGGCCATGTCCAAGAGCGTCCCACTGACGGAGGCTGGTGCAACGCCGGTGCACCGCACGCGGCACGACCCGACCCAGCACGGACAGGAGCCCCGGCCGTGCGACGAGAGGACCCGAGACCAGCGTGACCACGCGCACCACGAGCTCCCTGACTTCGGGCTCGGCGCACGCGGAGCGACCCCTCCCCGTGCCCGACGCGCCGCTAGCTGACCTCGTCCCGTCGCCCCGCCGCCCCTCCGTCCGCCCGACCGCGCCGCCCGCCGGCCGCGACGTGCTCATCCTCAACTGGCGCGACCTCGCCAACCCCGAGGGCGGTGGCTCCGAGCTCTACGTCGAGCAGGTCGCCGCCCGGCTCGCCGCTGCCGGCGACCACGTCACCTTCTTCTGCGCGGCGCACCGCAACGCCCCCCGCGACGAGGTGAAGAACGGCGTGCGCTACGTCCGGCGCGGCAACCGCCTCAGCGTCTACGCCTGGGCCGCGGTGCTCATGCTGCTCGGCCGACTGGGCCGCTCAGGCAGCGTCGTCGAGGTCCACAACGGAGTGCCCTTCCTCGCCAGCCTGTGGACCCGTCGACCGGTCGTCGTCCTCGTGCACCACGTGCACCGCGAGCAGTGGCCCGTCGTCTTCGGTCGCCTGGGCGCCCGCGTGGGCTGGTGGCTCGAGTCCTGGCTCGCACCGCGGGTCAACCGTCGGTGCCGCTACGTCGCGGTGTCGGAGGTCACGCGCGACGAGCTGACCGGGCTCGGCGTCGACCGCGAGCGCATCACGGTCGTGCACAACGGCACCTCCCCCGCGCTGCCGACCACCACCGGTCGAGCACCCGTGCCCACCATCGCCGTCCTGGGACGCGTCGTCCCCCACAAGCGCGTCGAGCTGGTCCTCGAGGCCGCCGCCGCGCTGCGCCACGAGATCCCCGGCCTGCAGGTCGAGGTCGCCGGTGACGGGTACTGGCTGCCCGCGCTGCGCACCCGCGTCGCCGAGCTCGGTCTCGAGGGCGTCGTCCACCTGCACGGCCGGGTGACCGAGCAGGAGAAGGCCGACCTGCTCGCCCGCGCGTGGGTCCACGCCGTCCCGTCGCTCAAGGAGGGATGGGGGCTGTCGGTCGTCGAGGCCGGGACCCACGGGACCCCCTCAGTAGCCTTCCGCGGCGCCGGCGGCCTCGCGGAGTCCATCGTGGACGGCGCCACGGGCCTGCTCGTCGACGACCACGCCGGCCTGCGCGATGCCTTGCGCACGCTGCTCTTCGACGCGCCGCTACGCAGCCGGCTCGGGGCCGGCGCGAGCACCCACGCCGCCCGCTTCACCTGGCGCGCCACGGCCAGCGCGTTCTCCGAGGTCCTTCCCCCGCGCTGACCCGACCGGATTCCGACCGACCCGACCGACCTGACCGCCCCTCACGCACCACCGAGCACAGGAGAACGCACCATGGACACCATCGCCACGATCATCGCCGGACTCGTCCTCGCCGGCGCCGCCACGGCCGGCGTCGTCGTCACGCAGGGCGGCGCCCCCAGCGGCAGCGCCACCGACACGACCGTCAGCCAGGACCCCGCGGCGGTCTACGACGCGGGTCAGTGAGCCCGACGGGCTCCCCGGACCACCTGTCCGGCGGCCAGCCCGCCCAGCAGGACCGCGAGCACGTCGCCCGCCACGACCGGCCCGAGGGGCGGTCGGTCGGCGGGCCGGGCGACGGCTCCGGGCACGTCGAGCAGGACCAGCTCGGGCGTCTCGACGACCGGCTGCAGACCGACCAGCCGGCGCTGCTCGGCGGCGAGGTCGACGCCGCGTGGAGTGCGCTCGAGCAGCACCTGGGTGATGCCCTCGGCGCGCAGCACGCCCAGCAGCGGCCCGCCTGAGCTGACGACTGCGTCGAGCCGGTCGGCCAGCGGGTCCTCGCCGCGCACCGAGCCGGTCCACAGCGGCAGGTCGTCGTCCACGACCGCGCGGCCGCGCAGGAAGCGGGGCGCCGGGTCCAGCACGGTGCGGTCCCCGGTCCACGGGAAGGCCCGGTAGGCGCCCCACGGCAGCACGAGCACCGGTCCGTCGCCGGCCCGGGCCGTCACCGCCTCCCAGTCGGCGGGGTAGCTGCTCGTCGTCAGCCGGCCGCCCTCCGCCCATGCCGCACCCGGCAGCGCGGCCAGCGGCGCCAGGACCGCGAGGGCGCCCGCGGCGACCCGCGTGCGAGGCGCACGCAGCCGCTCCAGGACAGCTGCCGCTCCGCACCCGGCGGCCACCGCGACGAGCAGCACCAGCGGGGCGAGCCACTTCTGCCCGTCGCGGAGCAGCCCGGCGGCCGGGACGTGCACCACGGCCCAGCGCAGCGCGTCCGCGACGCCAGGCAGCCGACCGAGCAACGCCAGCAGCAGCCCCACGGCCGCGACCATGGGCAGCCGCGGGCCGAGGCCGGTGAGCAGCGCCCGTCCGCCGGCGGCGGCGAGCAGCAGGACGACGACGGCTGCCGCCAGCCCGGCCGTCCTACCCGGGGGGACCGCAGCCGGCGCCCAGACCCCACCACCGGTCAGCAGGCTCCCGACGACCCCGAGCGGCGTGTCCGCCCGGCTGGCGAAGGCGGCCACGCCGGCAGGGTCGCCACCGGAGAGCCCGGACGGCGTGAGCAGCGCGGGGAGGGCCCACGGCAGCGACACCAGCGCCGTGGCGGTGAGCGCGCGCACGGGACGCCCGCAGACCACGACCACGAGCCCGACGAGCAGTCCGGCGGACGCACCTCCGCAGGCCGCGACGGCCAGGCAGGCGACCGCGCGCCACCCCGGCTCCCCGCGACGCCAGTCCAGCGCCGCGCGGGCCGCCCACGGCAGGACCGCCCAGCCGACGAGCAGCGCCCACTGACCGAGCAGCAGGCGCTCATGGAGATAGGCCGACCAGGCGTACGCCGTGGCCGCCGTGAGCGCGGCGACCGGTGCCGTCGACGGCACCAGCCGCGCCGCTCCCCACGCCGCCGTCACGACGATGCCGACAAGGACGAGGTCCTGCAGCCAGCCCGTCGGGACGACCCGTCCGGCGAGCGCGACCAGCAGGTCGCTCGGCACCGCCCTCGGCACGCCGTCGAGGCCGAGCAGCGCACTCGTCAGCGGCTGCCGCGGCACGAAGACCATGTCGCGCACGAGCACGTGGTCCGCACCCAGCAGGGGTGCGAGCAGGAGCAGCGCGAGAGCCACGCCCGCGAGGAGCCCCAGTCGCGAGCTCACGCGCGACAGCGGCACGTCCTCGAACCTACGGCACCCCCGCTGTGTCACGCTGCAGGCGTGGAGGACCACCCGCCCGCGGTCGTCCTCGTCCCCACCTCGGCGGACTCGGCGGCCCTGGTCGACCCCGGCACGCAGGACGGGCGCCGCTCCCTGGCCCGTAGCGGCGGGCTGGTCGCGCCGGCTCTCACCCTGGTCAACGTCATCGGCTACCTGCTGGCCGTCGCCGCCTCACGCGCGCTGGACGCCAACGGCTACGGCGAGCTCAACGCCCTGCTGGGAGTCCTGCTCGTCGCCTCGGTGCCCGCACTCGCGCTGCAGGCCGTTGTCGCCCGCTCGGTCGCGCGCCGGCCCGCACGCGAGACGCCTGGCCCGCGGGAGCGGGCGCTGCTGGTCCGGGCCTGTGCGACGGGCGCCGTCGTGTCGGGCCTCGCCGCCCTGACGGCCCCCGTCGTCGCGGCCTTCCTCCACGTCGGGGTCGCCGGCCCCCTCTGGGTCGCCGCCGGGCTGCTGCCCCTCGCCGTGCTCTCCGCCGCCATGGGCCTGCTTCAGGGAGCCGAGCGCTTCGGGGCGCTGGCGCTCGTCATCTGCGCGCAGGCGGTGGGCAAGGCCGTGGGCCTGATGCCGCTCGCGATCGACGGCGACCCGGCGGCGGTGCTGGCCGCCCTCGCGCTGGGGACCGCAGTGGCGGCCGGCCTGGCCCTGGCCCTGGTCGCCCGCGGGGGCTCCCCTAGCCCGAGGTCGCCCCTGCAGCTGCCCGGGCTGCGCGAGGGAGCGGCGGCGGCGAGCGGCCTGTTTGCCCTGCTCGCACTGGCCAACCTCGACCTGCTGCTGGCGCGCAACGTGCTTCCGGGCGACGAGTCCGGCCGCTACAGCGTCGGCGCCGTCTGCGCCAAGGCGGCGTTCTGGCTGCCGCAGGTGGTCGCCGTCGTCGTCTTCCCGCGCTTGTCGGAGCCCGATGCCGGCCGGGCCGTGCTGCGGCGCGCGGTGCTCGTCGTCGTCGGGCTGACGCTGCTGGAGGTCGCAGGGGCGGCCCTGCTGGCGCGGCCTGTTCTGGAGCTGACCTTCGGTGAGAGCTACGGCTCGCTCGCGCCGCTCGCCCCCCTGTTCGTCCTGCAGGGCGGAGCGCTGTCGGTCGTGCAGCTGTTGGTCTACCGCGCGATAGCCACGCGCGACCCCCTGCCCGGCCGGGTGCTGCTGCTCGCGCTGCCCGTCGAGGCCGCCGTCATCCTCACCGTCGACCCGCGGTCGCCCGGTCCCGTCATCGCCGTCGCCACAGCGGTCGCCGTGCTGCTCACGGTCGCCCTGGTCGTGCGCTCCCGTCGTACCTGATCCCACCTCCTGGCCGGACGTCTGGCGCGAGTAGTCCCTTGTGACTGTTTCCGGCCTGGTCGGTGGACGGCCCATGACGTGGGTCACACACTTCGGCCACGTGCTTGACATCGGCACGCAACACCCGGCAGGACCACCGGACAGGACGGGGCCACGTGGACACGTTCCTCGCGCTCGGCGTGGCGGGACTGGTGATGGGCTGCGTCTACGCCCTGACGGCCTGCGGGCTCGTCGTCACCTACACGACCTCCGGGGTCTTCAACTTCGCGCACGGCGCCATCGGCATGGTGGGGGCCTTCGCCTACTGGGAGCTCAGCGTCTGGCGGGGCCTCGCCGCGCCGGCAGCCCTCGTCCTGGTCGTGCTCGTGCTGGCGCCACTGCTCGGGATCGCGGTCGAGCGGCTGCTGCTGCGCCGCCTGTCCGGAGCCCCGCTCGAGGTGACCCTCACGGTCACGATCGGCCTGCTGCTGCTGCTCATCGGGCTCACCCACACCGTGTGGGACCCGACCGACCCGCACCGACTGCCGCCCTTCTTCCTCGGCAACGACGTGACCGTGCTGGGTGTCGTGCTCACCGCCCACCAGCTGGTCATCGTCGGCACCGCGGTGGCCGTGTCGCTCGGCCTGTGGGCGTTCCTGCACCTGAGCCGCACCGGGGTCACGATGCGGGCGGTCGTCGACGACCGGGAGCTCGCCGCGCTGGCCGGCGCCTCCCCCGGCCGGGTCAGCATGCTCGGGTGGGGTCTCGGGTCCTCGCTCGCCGCCCTGGCAGGGATCCTGCTCGCCTCCCAGGTCCAGCTCGACGCGGTGTCCCTGACGCTGCTCGTCATCAACGGCTACGCGGCCGCCGTGGTCGGGCGGCTCACGAACCTGCCGCTGACCTTCGTCGGTGGCGTGCTGCTCGGCGTCGTCCAGGCCATGGCCGTCGGCTACCTCACCCTGGACTGGCTCAGCCAGGTGCAGCCCGTGATCCCGATGGTCTTCCTCTTCCTCGCTCTGCTCGTGCTCCCGCAGGCCCGGCTGCGGGCCGGACGGCCGGCCACGCTGCGGGCTCCACGCGTGGCCGGTGGCAGGGAGTCGCTGGTCGTCGCAGCGGTCTTCCTGGCCCTGGCCACGGTCGCAGCCGTCACCCTGCCCGGTCCACGGGTCGACACCCTCACGCACGGCGTCGCGGTCGGCCTGATCCTGCTGAGCCTCGTGCCCCTGACCGGGTACGGCGGCCAGGTCTCCCTGTGCCAGCTCACCTTCGCGGGCATCGGCGCCGTGACGATGGCCCGCGTGGACGGCGGGTCGGGGTCGGCCCTCGCCCTCACCGCTGCCGTCCTCGTCCCGGCCGCGGTGGGCGCGCTCGTGGCCCTGCCGGCCCTGCGGCTGCGCGGTCTCTACCTCGCCCTCGCGACCTTGGCGTTCGCCTACGCCATGGAGGACGCCTTCTTCAGCAACGCCTCGGTGATGGGCAACTCGCTGTCGCTGCGCGTCCCGCGCCCCGACCTCGGCCTGTCCCTCGCCGGTGACCGCGCCTACCTCGTCGCGGTGTGCGCCGCGTTCGCCGTCTGCGGCTGCGGCGTGCTCGCGCTGCGGCGCTCGACGATGGGCCGGCGGCTCGTCGCGATGGGCGACAGCCCGACCGGCACCGCGACCATCGGCGTCGGTGTCCGCGCGACCAAGCTCGGCGTCTTCGCCCTGTCGGCCGGGCTGGCCGGACTGGGCGGCGCCCTGCTCGGCGGCCAGCAGGGGGCCATCGGCAACACCGACTTCGGGCTGGTGCTCAGCCTGACCCTCTTCCTCCTGGCCGTGATCTGGGGGGTGCGCACCGTCACGGGCGTCCTGCTCGCCGGGGTCTTCCTGGAGCTCGGCCCGCTCCTGCAGGACGCCCTGGGCTCGGTGCAGGGGGTCGTGCCGCTGCTCGTGGGCCTCGGCGCGATCGGCCTGGGCTCCCAGCAGAACGGCGTCGTGGGCAGCTTCCTCGACTCGGTCCGTCGGCACCGGCCCGTGCGTGAGACCCCGCCGACGACCACAGCGGTCCCCGACAAGGAGGAGGTGCTCGCCGGTGCTGCGGGTCGATGATGTGACGGTCCGCTTCGGCGGCATCTCCGCCCTCAGGGGCGTGACGCTCGAGGCAGCCGACGGCCTGGTCACCGGGCTGATCGGCCCCAACGGGGCCGGCAAGACGACGCTGTTCAACGTCGCGACGGGGCTGCAGCGCCCCCGCACCGGGTGCGTCGTCCTCGACGGTCGCGACGTGACCCGCCTCGGCCCCGGCCAGCGGTCCCGGCGCGGGCTCGGCCGCACCTTCCAGCGCCTCGAGGTCTTCGGCTCGCTGAGCGTGCGCGACAACGTCCTGCTGGCCGCCGAGGTCGAGCGCGGCTGGCGCAGTGTGTCCGGCAGTGGTCGCGGCAGTGCCCGCCAGGTCGCCGACACCCTGGTCGAGCGCACCGGCCTGGGACACCTGGCCGACACGGCCGCCGCCGAGCTCCCGACCGGCAGCGCCCGCCTGCTCGAGCTGGCCCGCGCGCTCGCCACGAGGCCCAGCACGCTCCTGCTCGACGAGCCGGGGTCGGGCCTCGACGAGTCCGAGACCCGCGACCTCGGTGACCTGCTGCTCGAGGTCGCCGCACAGGGCACCGCGGTGCTGCTGGTCGAGCACGACGTGGAGCTCGTCATGCGGGTCTGCACGACCGTCACCGTCCTCGACTTCGGGCAGGTGCTCGCCCAGGGCTCCCCCGCCGAGGTGCAGGCGGACCCGCGCGTGCAGGACGCCTACCTTGGAGCCGCCCCACCGGCGGGCCCCCCGGCCGGTCGCCCGGCCGGTCCCCCGGTCACCGCCGCGCCGGACCGTGAGCAGGTGATGTTGTGAGCCGGGCCGCGACCCTGCCGACGCCGCGCACCGGCAGGGAAGGGGCCGAGGGACAGCCCGCTCTCGAGCTGCGCGGCGTGAGCGCCGGCTACGGCCGCGTCCAGGTGCTGCACGAGGTCGACCTGGTCGTGCCGGCCCGCGGCGTCGTCGCGCTGCTCGGGCCCAACGGTGCCGGCAAGACCACGCTGCTGCGGGTCGCCAGCGGGCGGACCGTCGCGTCCTCGGGCACCGTGCTCGTGCGAGGCAAGGCGGTGCAGGGCCCGCAGGTCCGGACCAGTCCCGAGCGGCTCGCGCGCGCCGGCCTGTGCAGCGTGCCCGAGGGCAGGGGCGTCTTCCCCAACCTCACGGTTGCCGAGAACCTCCGGATGTGGACGCACCGCCCCGGCGTCCGCCGGGCCGACGTCGAGGAGCAGGCCTACGTCCGCTTTCCCCGGCTGCGCGAGCGCCGGCGGCAGCTCGCCGGCACGCTGTCCGGCGGGGAGCAGCAGATGCTCGCCATGAGCCGCGCGCTCACGACCGGTCCCGACGTCCTGCTGCTCGACGAGATCAGCATGGGCCTCGCACCCGTGGTCGTCGCGGAGCTGTTCGCCCTGGTCGCGCAGGTCGCACAGGAGGGCACTCCGGTGCTGCTCGTGGAGCAGTTCGCGCGCACCGCCCTGGAGGTCGCCGACACCGCCGTGGTGCTTGCCGGCGGCAGGGTCCGCGCCGCCGGCACTCCCGACGAGGTGCGCGACCTCGTGGACGACGCCTACCTCGCCTCCTCGTCCGGCGCACCGTCCGGCGCACCCGCCCCGCAGAACGTCCCGCACGTCCCGTCCGTCCCGCACGTCCCGCTCCCCCGCTGACACCCCTGGTCGAAGGAGATCCCGTGTCGCACCACCAGAAGCCCTCCCGGTCTACGAGGGCGGTCCGCGGCAGCGCCGTGCTCGCCGCGACTGCGCTCGTCCTCACCGCCTGCAGCGGCGGCGAGTCCGCCAAGCAGGCGTCACCGACCGACGAGCCGGGACCGACGGTCACCTCCAACACGGAGGGGACCCCCATCCTCATCGGCAACATCGTCGACCTCACCGGGCCCGTGACGGGCCTGTTCAAGGGCGCGCGCCAGGCGATGGAGGCCTACGTCGCCAAGGTCAACAGCGAGGGCGGCATCGACGGCCGGCCCCTGGAGCTGGTCACCGCCGACTCCAAGATCGACTGCAACGCGACCCGCTCGGCCTACGAGGCGATGGCCCCCAAGGTCGAGGCCTTCGTCGGGAGCATCTCGGCGATCGACGGGTGCGCCGCCGATGTCTTGCCGAAGTTCCCCAAGCTGCCCGCGGTCTTCCAGCAGCTCGACCCCACCCTCGCCTCGATCGCGACGGTCCTCACGCCTGCGCCGCGCCCGCCGGGCCAGTCCATCGGCGCGTTCAAGCAGATCGCCAAGGACCACCCGGGGGCGGTCGAGAAGCTGGGAGTGCTCGTCAACACCCGCACGGCCTTCTCGGCCAAGCAGCTCGTCGCGGGCCTGACGAAGATCGGCGGCAAGGTCGCCTTCACCCGTGAGGTGCAGATCGACGTGCAGACCGACTACACCGCCGACGTGATCAAGATGCGCTCGGCCGGCGTGAAGTGGCTCAGCCTCGACGGCTTCAACATCGAGACGATCGCGCGCATCCTCGACGACGCCAAGCAGCAGAGCTGGCGGCCCGAGGTCATCACGTCCACCCCGGCGTACGACGGGAACTTCTTCAGCGTGGCCGACCCGGCTGCCGCCGAGGGCGTCCTCGTGCCGCTGTCGACGGCGATGTTCCTCGGCGAGGACCGCACCGCGAGCAAGGGCGTCGACGACTACCTGACGTGGCTCCAGAAGGTCCACCCGGGCGCCAAGGCCGACCTGTTCGGCGCCAACGCGTGGGCCGCGGGCATGCTCTACAGCCAGGCCCGCGCAGCGGCCGGTGGCGGTGGCGCGAAGCCCGAGGACGTCGTCAAGGCGCTCATCGAGACCAAGGAGTTCGACGCCGCCGGCCTGCTGGCCCCGTCCAACCCCGGCGACCAGGAGCCCGCGACCTGCTGGATGCTCGCCGAGATCAAGGGCGGGAAGTACCAGCGCGTGATGCCGGCCACGGGCTTCACCTGCGAGGGCGCCGAGTTCGTCCCCTACACGGCCGGCTGAGGCACCGACCGTGGCCGCGCAGCGCGAGGCCAGCCGCGAGTCGCTCCGCCAGTCACTGACGCTGCTGCTGCGGCTGTCCGCCAGCCGACGCGGCTTCGCGCTCCGCATGGCCACCGTCGGCCTGGCGCTGCCGCAGCAGGCGGTCAGCGTGCTTGACCACGTCGTCGAGCACGGACCGCTGCCGATGGGCGAGCTCGCGCGGGGCACCCGGCACGACCCGGGTGCCACCGCGCGCCTGGTCGCCGGGCTCGAGGCCGACGGGCTGCTGCAGCGACGCCGCAGCACGGCCGACGGCCGGGTCAGCCTGGTCCACGTCACCGCGCAGGGGCGGCGCACCGCGGCCCTGGTGGCAAGTGCCCAGGTGCGCCACCTCGACCGCGCACTGGCGCCGCTGTCCGACCTCGAGCTCGCGACCTGCGCGGCGCACCTCGAGCGAGTCGTGGGGCTGCTGCGCGACGTCGACGGGGCTGTCCCCGCCCAGCGCGACGGGCGTCAGGCCGCAGGTGCCGCTGGAGGCTCGGTCGACTGAGGCGGGTTGCTCGCGAACCGGCCCTCCCACGCTCGCACCGAGGCGCGGGTCCGCAGCCGCACGACCTGCAGCCCTGACCAGCGCGGGTCGGCGAGGCGCTGCGCGTACTCCGCGCGGTGGCGCGCGTGGGTCTGCCACGACCACCGCACCGGGTGGGTCGCCCTCAGCATCGTCGACCAGCGCTCGCGGTTGCCGTTCCACAGCGGCACCTGCAGGGCAGCCCGCGCGACCGACCGCCTCAGCGCGCGCGACGTCGTGAGCCAGCGCGGCAGGTCGAGCCACACCACGGTGTCCGCCCGCGCCCAGAGCAGGTCCCTCACCGCGCCGTAGTTGCCGTCGACCACCCACCGCGGCCCCGTCGTCGCGGCGTCGACGTCGGTCTCGAAGGACGGTCGCGGCTGCCAGCCCGCGCCGTGGAAGAGCGCGTCGAGCTCGACGTGCGCGACCCCGAGCCGGGCTGCGAGCAGTCGCGCGAGCGTCGTCTTGCCGGAGCCGCTCTGACCGACGACGAGGACCCGCTGCACGTCAGCCACGGTACGACGCGGAGGCCCTTCGGCGTCGTAGGTCTCAGTGGCCCGCGTCGTCCCAGGTCGGGCCGACGCCGACCGAGACGTCGAGCGCGACCGAGAGCGGGTAGGCGCCGCCCATCTCCTTGCGCACCAGGGCCTCCAGGGTCTCGCGCTCCCCCGGCGCGACCTCGAGGACGAGCTCGTCGTGGACCTGGAGCAGCAGCCGTGACGACAGTCCCTGGGCCTTCAGCTCGCGGGCGACGCCGAGCATCGCGAGCTTGATGATGTCGGCCGCGGAGCCCTGGATCGGAGCGTTGAGCGCCATCCGCTCGGCCATGCTGCGGCGCTGGCCGTTGTCGCTGGTGAGGTCGGGGAGGTAGCGCCGGCGGTCGAGGATCGTCGAGGTGTAGCCGTCCTTGCGGGCCTGGTCGACGACGTCACGCAGGTAGTCGCGGATGCCACCGAAGCGCTCGAAGTAGGCCGTCATCTGCTCCTTGGCCTCGTCGGGCGTGATCTGCAGCTGCTGCGCGAGGCCGTAGGCGGACAGGCCGTAGGCCAGGCCGTAGCTCATGGCCTTGACCCGGCGGCGCAGCTCCGGGTCGACCTGGTCGACGGGCAGCCCGAAGGCGCGGGAGGCGACGAAGGTGTGCAGGTCCTCACCGGTGCTGAAGGCCTCCTTGAGGCCCGCGTCGTCGGAGAGGTGCGCCATGATCCGCATCTCGATCTGGCTGTAGTCGGCGGTCATGAGCGCCTCGAAGCCCGGACCCGGCACGAAGCCGCGGCGGATCTCGCGGCCCTGCGGGGTGCGGATCGGGACGTTCTGGAGGTTGGGGTTGTCGCTGGACAGCCGGCCGGTCGCCGCGACCATCTGCTTGTAGGTCGTGTGGATGCGGCCGTCGTCGGCGACGGTCGGCAGGAGCTGCTTCTCGACGACCATGAGCAGCCGGGTCATCTCGCGGTGCAGCAGCAGCGCCTCGATGACCGGGTGCGTGCCGATCAGGCCCTGCAGCGCGTCGGCGTCGGTGGTGTAACCGGTCTTGATCTTCTTGGTCTTCGGCAGGCCGAGCTCGTCGAACAGGAGCGTCTGCAGCTGCTTGGGGCTGCCGAGGTGGAACTCGTGGCCGACCGTGTCGTAGGCCGCCTCCGCCGCGGACTTGACCTGCTCGCGCAGCCGCGTCTCGAGCTCGGTGAGCTGGTCGACGTCGGCCGCGATGCCGGTGCGCTCGCAGTCGGCGAGCACCCACACCAGCGGCAGCTCGAGGTCGCGCAGCAGGCCGGTGCCCCCGCGCCGCTCGAGGTCGGCGTCGAGCGCGACCGCGAGGTCGGCGACGGCCTGCGCGCGCAGGACCGCGTCATGGGCGGCGGTCGCGTCGGGACCCTCGTCGTCACCGTCGAGGGTGAGCTGGCCGTCGTCCTCGGCCTCGGCGCGCAGCTCGCGGCGCAGGTAGCGCAGGGAGAGGTCGGCGAGGTCGAACGACATCTGACCGGGCAGGGCGAGGTACGCCGCGAGCGCGGTGTCGGAGGTGACCCCGCCGACGGCCCAGCCCCGGGCACCGAGCGCGAGCAGCGGGCCCTTGAGGTCGTGGAACGCCTTCTGGTGGTCGGAGGCGAGCCACTCCCCCAGCGCGGCTTCGTCCTCGGGGCTGGCCTGCTCGAGGTCGACGTAGCCGGCGGCCCCCTCGCGGGTCTCGCCCTCGGGGGCCGACTCCGCCGCGAGGCCCAGGCCGTGGGCGTCACCGGTGCCGCGGCCCCAGTGACCTCGGACGTGCACGCCCACCCGGACCGCTGCCGGCAGGCCCGCCAGGAAGCCGGCCACCTCGCCGGGGGCCAGCACCCGGGCGTCGACCTCGAAGCCCTGGTCGGCCTCGGGCTCGACGGCCGACAGGGTGGCGTAGAGCCGCTCGCGCAGGACCCGGAACTGCAAGGCGTCGAAGACCTTGTGGACCTCGTCGCGGTCCCACTGCCCGACGGTGAGCTCCTCGGGCCGCACGTCGAGGTGCACGTCGCGGCGCAGCTCGGTGAGGCCGCGGTTCTGCACGACCTGGGCGACGTGGGCCCGCAGGCTGTCACCGATCTTGCCCTTGACCTCGTCGACGTGCGCGATCAGGCCGTCGAGGTCGCCGTACTGCTGGATGAGCTTGGTCGCGGTCTTCTCCCCGAGGCCCGGGATGTTGGGGAGGTTGTCGCTGGGGTCGCCGCGCAGCGCCGCGAAGTCGGGGTACTGCAGCGGCGTGAGGCCGTACTTGTCCTCAACGGACAACGGCGTCATGCGGCGCATGTCGCTGACCCCGCGGGAGTTGTAGAGGACGGTCACCCTGTCGCTGACGAGCTGGAAGCTGTCGCGGTCACCGGTGACGATCAGGACGTCCATGCCCTGCTGCTCGGCCTGCGTGGCCAGCGTCGCGATGACGTCGTCGGCCTCGAAGCCCGGCGCGCTGACGCAGCGGATCCGCAGCGCGTCGAGCACCTCCTGCGCGAGCGACACCTGGCCCTTGAAGTCCGAGGGGGTCTCCGAGCGGGTGGCCTTGTAGCCCGCGTAGGCCTCGTGGCGGAAGGTCGGCTGCGGGAGGTCCCAGGCGACCGCGACGTGGGTGGGCGCCTCGTCGCGCAGGACGTTGATGAGCATCGCGGTGAAGCCGTAGACCGCGTTGGTGGGCTGCCCCGTCGTGGTGCTGAAGTTCTCGACCGGCAGCGCGAAGAAGGCGCGGTAGGCCAGCGAGTGGCCGTCCAGCAGCAGCAGACGCGGTGTCGCGGGGCTCGAGTCGATCTGCTTGGCTGCCACGAGGCCTGAGTCTAGGGAGCAGCTGTGACGGACGACCTGCGGGAGTTCATGACCGCGACGATGGGTGAGCTCAACGACAAGCTCGGTGTCGTCTTCCTCGAGGTGGGCCCCACCCGGGTCGTCGCCACGATGCCGGTGGAGGGCAACCGCCAGCCCTTCGGCCTGCTGCACGGCGGCGCCTCGATCGCGCTCGCCGAGACGCTCGGCTCGGTCCTCGCCGCGGTCCACGCCGGCGAGGGCAGGCAGGTCGTCGGGGTCGACATGAACGCCACCCACCACCGCTCCGCGACGTCGGGCACGGTCACCGGGACCTGCGAGGTGGTGTCAGCCGGTCGCACGCTCGTGACGTCGCAGACGACGATCACCGACGAGGCCGGCACCCGGCTGTGCACCGCACGGCTGACCTGCCTGGTGCTCCAGCCCCGGAGCTGACGGCCCGACGCAGGGTCGGCCCCGGGTCGGTTACGCGTCGGTTACGCGTCGGGGTCGCTGGGCCCGAGCGGGGCGACGGCCCGCGTCGGCCGCCGGATGGGGCGACGGAGCTGGCGTACGACGTGGTCGGCGGGCGAGAGCTCACCGAGCGTGGCGAGCTGCCGGCGCACCACCGCGACCGGCGCGACCCGGCGCACGGCGAGCGGCGCGAAGCCGAGGCGGGCGAAGAAGCGGTTGGCCTCGCGCGAGCCCGGGTGGACCGACACGACGACCTGGTCGAGGCCGCGCTCCTCGGCGAAGGTCGCGCAGGCCGCCACGAGCGCCTTGCCGACACCGCGGCGGCGGTGCCGGTCAGGGACGACGGCGTGGCTCATGTGGACGGCGGGCAGGTCGAGCAGCGCGTTGGCCGACGTCACCGTGAACAGCGCCATCCCGAGCGGCTCGTCCTCCGGCCCGACGGCGAGCACGAGGTGGCGCCCGGGGTCTGCGATCGCGTCGAGGTAGCGGGTCGCGAGGCCCGAGCGGGCCGCCATGTTGCGTGCGACGCCGCGCGCCGCGGCCCGGTTCGCGCCCTCGGCGACCGGCAGCAGCTGGTCGCGCAGCTCGTCACCGAAGTCGAGCAGTGCCGGGAGGTCGGTCTCGACCGCCGTCCGGATGCGCACCGCGCGACGGACCATGGCAGTGCCTCCGGGGGGAGATGGTGCGGGTGCTCCCGCCGGCGGCGCCGGCAGGCTGGGTGAGCACTCCGGGCTCGCAGCGCGGCACTGGGCTGGTCGGTCCGGAGGCCGCAGCGTAGCGCCTCCGGCCGGGTGCCCCCGGGCCCTGCCCGAGCCCGGTCGTCAGGCCGCGCCGATCTCCTCACCGAGGTAGGCGGCACGCACGCGGTCGTCGGTCAGCAGCGTGTCGGCGTTGTCGCTCATGACGATCGAACCGGTCTCGAGGACGTAGCCGCGAGCGGCAAGCTTGAGCGCCTGCGCGGCGTTCTGCTCGACCAGCAGGACGGTCGTGCCCTCGTCGTTGACCGTCTTGATGATCTCGAAGATCTTCGCGACGATCAGCGGGGCGAGGCCCATGGAGGGCTCGTCGAGCAGCAGCACCTTGGGCTGGCTCATGAGCGCCCGGCCGATCGCGAGCATCTGCTGCTCGCCACCGGACAGGGTGCCGCCGTCCTGGCTCTTGCGCTGGCCGAGGACGGGGAACAGGTCGAAGACGTGCTCCATGACCTTCTTGTTGCCGCCCTTGCGCTGGTAGGCGCCCATCTCGAGGTTCTCGGTCACCGACATCATCGGGAAGACCCGACGGCCCTCGGGGACGTGCCCGATGCCCAGCGAGACGATCTCGTGCGCGGGGACCTTGCCGATCGGCTTGCCCTCGAAGCGGACCTGCCCGTGGGAGGGCCGCAGCAGGCCGGAGATGGTGCGCAGGGTCGTCGTCTTGCCGGCACCGTTGGCACCGAGCAGCGTGACGATCTCGCCCTGCTCCACCGACAGGCTGATGCCCTTGAGGGCCACGACCGCGCCGTACTTGACCTGGACATCGTCGAGTTCGAGGAGCATCTCTACGCCTTCTTCTTCGGGGCCGGGGCAGCCTTCTTCGCGGGGGCCTTCGCAGCGGGGGCCTTCGCCGCGGCCGCCTTCTTCGCGGGAGCCTTCGCCGCGGCCGCCTTCTTCGCGGGAGCCTTGACGGCAGCAGCCGTGGACCGTCCGCTCTTGGCGGCGGTGGCCGGCGAGGTGCGCTTGGCAGGCGGCGGCGTGTCGTCACCGGAGCCGTCGGCCAGCGCCGCGGTGCGGGCGTTGACCGCGGCTCCTGTGGCGGCGTCGGTCGCGGCGTCGCCACCGCCGAGGTAGGCCTCGACGACCTTCGCGTCGCGCTGGACCTCCTCGGGTCGGCCGGAGGCGATCACCTGACCGAAGTTGAGGACCACGACGTGCGCGGCGACCGCCATGACCAGGCGCATGTCGTGCTCGATGAGCAGGACGCTGATGCCGGTCTCGGCGATCTTGCGGATGAGGACCTCGAGCTGGCGCTTCTCGGCCGGGTTGGTGCCGGCGGCAGGCTCGTCGAGCAGCAGGAGCTTCGGACGGGTACCCAGGGCGCGGGCGATCTCGAGGCGGCGCTGGTCGCCGTAGGGCAGCGAGGACGAGACCTCGTTGGCGCGCTGCGAGAGGCCGACGAAGTCGAGCAGGCGGAAGGCCTCCTCGTCGCTCTCGCGCTCGTCCCTGCGGGCGCTCGGAAGGCGCAGCATCGCGCCGACCGGCCCGGTCTTCTGGTGCGACTCGACGCCGATCTTGACGTTCTCCAGCGCCGTGAGCGCGTTGAAGAGGCGGATGTTCTGGAAGGTGCGGGCCACGCCCATGCGGTTGACGTCGTAGGGCTTCTTGCCCACGACCTCGAGGTCCTTGCCGGCGTCGGGCCGGAAGACGACCGAGCCCTCCTGCGGCGTGTAGACGCCGGTGAGGCAGTTGAACAGCGAGGTCTTGCCGGCGCCGTTGGGGCCGATCACCGACAGGATCTGGCCGCGCTGGTGGGTGAGCGTGACGTTGTCGAGCGACGTGAGGCCGCCGAAGCGGAGCGTGACGCCCTTGACCTCGAGGACGTTGTCGGCCGTCGCGGGGACGGCGGACTCGACGGGCTGCGCGCTCACGTGGCCGCGCCCTTGCTGCTGCCGGCGGTGCCGGTCGGGCTGCCGAGGGAGTCGGCGCCGCCGATGCCCGCCTCGGACATCTTGAGCTCGCGGGCCCTGCGCTTGGAGGGGATCAGCCCCTGCGGTCGGAAGATCATCATGATGACGAGCAGCACTCCGAAGTAGATGTAGCGGTCCTCGGGGGCGACGTAGTCGCGCAGGGCGTTGGGCAGCCACTGCAGGACTGCGGCACCCGCGATGACGCCGATGATCGAGCCCATCCCGCCGAAGATGACCATCGTCAGCACGAGGATGGACGCGAGGAACAGGAACTGGTCGGGGGCGATGAAGCCGATGTTGGTGGCGTAGAAGACACCGGCGAGGCCCGACGTGGACGCACCGATGGAGAACGCCAGCAGCTTGAACTTCACGGTCGGTACGCCGGAGGCCCCGGCAGCGACCTCGTCCTCGCGAATGGCCGTCCAGGCGCGCCCGACCCGGCTCTCCTCGAGGTTGCGGAACAGGATCACCACGATGATGATCACGACGAGCAGCAGGTAGTAGTACGGCAGCTGCCCGAGCTTCCAGTCGTAGCTCCAGAACCCCAGATCGATCGAGGGGTGCGGGATGCCGGCGGCGCCGCGCGGCCCGTTGGTGATGTTGGCCTCGGTGAACGGGGCCTTGTCGCCGTTGACCAGCAGGATGCGGACGATCTCGCCGAACCCGAGCGTGACGATCGCGAGGTAGTCGCCGCGCAGCCGCAGCGTCGGCCCGCCCAGCACGACGCCGGACAGCGCCGCGATAAGCACCGCGAAGGGCACCACGAAGAACGGGTTGAGGATGAACGGCGGCTCGACCGGGAGCTTGCCCGTGAAGTAGGCCGTCGTGTAGGCGCCGATCGCGAAGAAGGCGATGTAACCGAGGTCGAGCAGCCCGGCGAGGCCGACGACGACGTTGAGGCCGAGCGCGAGCAGCACGTAGATGGCGATCTGCGACGCGAGGACCCGCTGCCAGAACGGCTCCAGCGTCAGCGGGAACAGGATTGCGAACAGGGCTGCGAGGACGAGCGCCGCCCAGAACAGCCGACGGTCGTTGCGCATCGCGTTCTGGACCGCGACGACGGGCTGCACCTTCGGCAGGCGGTTGTCGAGCAGCCCGCGGTCCTTGGCGACGAGCACCGCGCCGATGGCGAGGCCCAGCAGCAGGTAGAGGACCACGCGGCCATCGAGGATGGCGCCGCGGAAGGCCCGAGTCGGGGCGTCGGCGGTGCCCTGCACCGGACCGGTGATCAGGGCTGCGAGCAGCCCGAGCAGGAGTCCGGTGCCGAGCTTCTTGAGGTCGTTCACCCCGAACGGGGTGCTCGGCGTCGGGGCGGGAGCGGTGGTCACGCCGTCCTCCTGGAGGTGCGGGTGGTGCGGGTCAGGGTGGTGCGGTGCGCGGTCACGCCGACCGTCCCAGGCGCTCGCCCAGGATGCCCGACGGGCGCACCAGAAGCACGAGGACGAGGATCGAGAACGCGACCACGTCGCGGTACGCGGAGTCGGTGCAGGCGACGCCGTAGTTCTCGACGAGGCCGAGCAGCAGGCCACCCAACATGGCTCCGCGCACGTTGCCGATGCCGCCGAGCACGGCCGCCGTGAAGGCCTTGACGCCAGGGATGAACCCCATCGTGTTCTGGACGTTGGTGATCGAGCCGAACAGGAAGCCGGCGACACCGCCCAGGAACCCACCGATGAGGAACGTCGTGACGATGACGCGGTCGATGTCGACGCCCATGAGGCTCGCGGTCTCGGCGTCCTGCGCGACGGCGCGGATGCCCTGACCGAGCCTGGTGGCGTTGACCAGCCGGTCGAGCAGGAGCAGCATCAGCAGCGCCACGCCGGCGAGCACGAGCTGCTCGGTCTTGACCTCGGCGCCGAACAGCGTGAAGACGGTGCCGTTGGTGTAGAGCTTCGGCACGTTGGTCGCCAGCCGCCCGAACTCCTTGCCCGCGATGTTGATCATGAACAGCGAGGCGCCGATGGCGCTGATCAGGTAGGCCAGCCTCGGTGCGTTGCGCTTGCGCAGTGGCCGGTAGGCCGTGCGCTCCAGGACGAACGCCGCCGCGGAGCCGACCAGGCCGCCAGCGAGGACGCCGACGGTCACAAAGACCACCGAGCCGAAGCCGGAGGGGGTTTCGTCGACGAGGGGGCGGAGGGCGAAGACGCCGCCGAAGGCTCCGAGCATGAAGACCTCGCTGTGCGCGAAGTTGATCAGCTGCAGGACGCCGTAGACGAGCGTGTAGCCCAGGGCGATGAGCGCGTAGACCGCGCCGATCGCGAGTCCGGCGACCGTGAGGTCCCAGAACTGGCTCGTGAAGCACATGGGGTGGGGGCTCCAGGGTCGGCTGGGGTTCAGCAGGGGTTCGTCAGGGGTTCATCAGAGGCGTGCGGGGTACCGGTACAGGCCGGTGAGCGGCACCTGTGGGTGCGCGCGAGAAGACTAGGGCAAAGCCTTACGGGACCGGTCAACCCGGTGGCCAACCACGCGCAGCGGGGCCGAGACGCCCGAAGGCGTCCCGGCCCCGCCGGGTGGCATTGACGGACCTAGCTGATCAGGTCCGCGGTGGTGCCGAGAACGCCGCGCTTGCCGGCCTTCACCTGGTAGACGAAGATCGTCTTGCCCTCGACCTCGCCCTTGTCGGTGAACTTGATCTGCTTGGTGATGCCCTTGTAGTCGACGCCACGGATGGCCTCGAGGACCTTCTCGCGGGTCAGGTCGGCACCGACGGACTTCATGGCCGCGATGATGGCGTTGGCGGCGTCGAAGGACTCCGGCGAGTACGCACCAGCGGGCTTCTTGAACTCGGCCGTGTACGCCGCGGCGAACTCCTTGGCGTTCGGGTCGACGTTCGCGTCACCGCAGGGGCAGAACAGGTAGACGCCCTCGGCGGTCTCGGCGGTGGCCTGCTTGATGTACTCGTCGTCGTTGGAGCCGTCACCGGACAGGATCGTGCCGGCGTAGCCCGCGCTCTTGAGCGCCTTCGACAGCAGGGCGAGCTCCGGGAAGTAGCCGCTGTAGAAGATCGCGTCGGCGCCGGAGTTCTTCACCTTCTGGGCGACCGTGGAGTAGTCCTTCGTGATCGGGACACCCTCCTGGACGATGGCCGTGCCGTTGGCCTGGAGCGTCTTGTCGAGCACGCCCGCGAGACCCACGCCGTACTCGCTCTTGTCGTTGAGCGAGTAGACCTTCTTGGCCTTCAGGGTCTTGGAGATGTAGTTCGCGGCCTCTGCGCCCTGGGCGTCGTCCGGCGGCACGACGCGGAAGAACGACGTGAAGCCCTGGCTGGTGAGGTCGGGGTTGGTGGCCGACGGCGACACCGCGGCGAGCTTGGCGTCACTGAACAGCGGGCCCGAGGCCTTCGAGGCACCGGAGAACGCCGGGCCGACGACGGCCATGACCTCGGCGTCGTCGATGGACTTCTGCGCGGCGGTCGGCCCGCCCTCGGGCGAGCCGAGGTCGTCCTGGCCGGAGTACTTGAGGGTGAAGGGCAGGTCGCCCTTCTCGTTGGCGAGCTTGATGGCGAGCTTGACGCCGTTGGCCTCGTTCTCGCCGATCGCGGCGTTGTCGCCGGACAGCGGGCCCTGAAACGCGATCGTGTAGGACTTCTTGCCGTCCTCACCCGGGGTCTCGGAGTCGCCGTCGCCGCAGGCGGCCAGCGTCAGGGCTCCGACGGCCAGGGGTACGGCCAGGCGGAACAGTCGTCGGTTGAGCACACGCACTCCAGGGGTCTCGTACAGCGCCAGCTCGTGGCAGGCGCGCGCAGCTGAGTCGCTGCAGCAGGGCGGACCGTACACACACCGTGACGCCGGTGGCTAGGCACCGGGCCGTGTCGTGACCTCAGCGTGTCCGAACGGAGCGCAGCTGAGCCGTCATCCCCACGTCGTACGACGTTCATCCGTCTTGCGGGAGAACTCTCCCTGGGTGACGTCTTCGCTACCCAGCGTCAGCCGGCGTCGAGGTGCGGCCCGGCCGTGCCGTCCAGCACGGCCTGCGACACCGCGCGCATGCTCGCCCGGCGGTCCATGGAGGCCCGCTGGATCCAGCGGAACGCCTCGGGCTCGGACAGGCCGTGGTCGGTCTGGAGCACCGACTTGGCGCGGTCGACGAGCTTGCGTGCCTCGAGCCGGCCGGACAGGTCCGCGACCTCGCCCTCGAGCGCGACCAGCTCGGCGAAGCGCGCCACCGCCATCTCGATGGTCGGCAGCAGGTCCTTCTTCTGGAAGGGCTTGACGAGGTAGGCCATCGCACCGGCCTCACGGGCCCGCTCGACCAGGTCACGCTGGGAGAAGGCCGTGAGGATGACGACCGGGGCGATCCGCTCCGCGACGATCTGCTCCGCGGCGGAGATGCCGTCGAGGACCGGCATCTTCACATCGAGCACCACGAGGTCTGGGCGCAGCTCCTGGGCGAGCCGCACGGCGGTGGCCCCGTCACCGGCCTCCCCGCAGACGTCGTAGCCCTCCTCCTGGAGCATCTCCTTGAGGTCGAGGCGGATGAGCGCCTCGTCCTCGGCGATGAGCACGCGGGTGGTGGGTGCAGCGGTCACGTCAGACTCCGGTCCGTCCTTGCTGGTCGGCAGCGAGCAGCACACGCTAGTCGGGCCACCCCCCAGCCCGCGGGCGCGCCGGTGTCGCGGCCCGCGTGCGTTGCGGGTCCGGTGCCGGGCTCTAGGCTCAGAGCCGCCTGACAACACGCCAGGTACCCGCACCACCACCGCACCACCACCGCACAGCCCTCGTCGCGCAACCGGCAGACGCACGGGTCTCAAACACCCGCCAGTGTGGGTTCGAATCCCACCGGGGGCACACTCCGCACGATCCGCCCTGCCCGCCCGGGACTACCCGCCCGGGTGACGACACGCACCGCCCGGCTGCCGATCCTCAGGGGCACGTGACGGCACAGGAGGTGCGTCGTGGAGATCCCACCCGTCGGGTCGGGCGTGCCGGAGGCCGCCCCTCCCCTGCCAGCCGCGCCCGTGCGGGCCCCGGGCGCCAGCGCGCCGCCACCACCCGGTCCCGCCGAACCGCCGGCCGCCGCACCACCCCCGCTGCCGCTGCAGCGGGCCGCGCTCGCGCCTATGGAGCCGCCGGTGATCAGCCGCGAGCAGATGGTCGCGCTGATCCTCGCGGCGGTCGCCGGGACGAGCTAGCGCGGGAAGGTCGCGTCCTGCTGGTCGGTGGCCCGACGACTGCCGGGCGCGGGCGGGTTGCCGAGCCGGTGGACGCGCATCGCGTTGGTCGAGCCGGTCGTCGAGGGCGGGCTGCCCGCGACGATCGTGACGAGGTCCCCGCGCTCCATCCGCCCGAGGTCGAGCATCGCGCTGTCGACCTGACGCACCATCTCGTCGGTGTGCTGCACGGTGGGCACCAGGAACGTCTCGACGCCCCACACCAGCGCCAGCTGGCTGCGGACGACCGGGATCGGCGTGAAGGCGAGCAGCGGGATCGGTGAGCGGTGCCGGGCGAGTCGCCGGCCGGTGTCGCCGCTCTGGGTGAACGCGACGAGCGCCTTCGCGCCCACCGCCGCGCCGACCTCAGTGGCGGCCTTGGCGATCGCGGTACCGATCGTGTCGGGCTCCTTGAGGACCGCCGGGAGCCGCCACAGGGCCTCCTCGGCCCCCACGATGATGCGCGCCATCGTCGCCACAGCCTCGATCGGGAAGCTGCCGACGCTGGTCTCCCCCGACAGCATGAGGGCGTCGGCACCGTCGAGCACCGCGTTGGCCACGTCGGACGCCTCGGCCCGGGTCGGCCGGCTGTTGGTGATCATCGAGTCGAGCATCTGGGTCGCGACGATGACCGGCTTGGCCAGCTCGCGCGCGCCCTGCACGCACTCCTTCTGGACCAGCGGGACCTTCTCGAGCGGCATCTCGACGCCGAGGTCACCGCGCGCGACCATGAGCCCGTCGAAGGCCTCGGTGATCTCGCGCAGCCGGGCCACCGCTTGCGGCTTCTCGATCTTGGCGAGCACCGGCAGTCGGGCCCCGACCTCGTCCATGACAGCGTGGACGAGGCGGATGTCGTCCTCGTGGCGCACGAACGACAGCGCGACCATGTCGGCCCGCAGCGTCAGCGCGAAGCGCAGGTCGGCCTCGTCCTTCTCGGTCAGCGCGGGCACGCTCACCGCGCCCGGCAGCGACAGCCCCTTGTTGTTGCTGACCGGCCCGCCCTCGGTGACGAGCAGGCGCACGTCGTCACCGTCGACCTCGAGCACCTTCAGGCCGACCTTGCCGTCGTCGACCAGGACGCGGTCGCCCGGTTGCGCGTCGGCGGCCAGGCCCTTGTACGTCGTACCGACCAGGTCGTGGGTGCCCTCGACGTCGCGAACGGTGATCGTCACGGTCTCGCCGGTGGCCCACACGACCGGGCCCTCGACGAAGGTGCCGAGCCGGATCTTGGGACCCTGCAGGTCGACGAGCACCCCCACCCCGCGACCGGACTCGTCGCTCGCCGCGCGCACCCACGCGTAGACCTCGGCGTGCTGCTCGTAGGTGCCGTGGGAGAAGTTGAGCCGGGCGACGTCCATGCCGGCGTAGACCAGCGCGCGCACGCCCTCGTAGGAGTGCGTCGCGGGGCCGAGCGTGCAGACGATCTTCGCGCGGCGCTTCACCCCGCCACCCTAGGACGTACGCCGGAGGCCGTCTGCACGGCACGCGACCTACAGCGCGCCCGACCCGGCCTGCCAGGTTCCGAGCAGCGTGCGGGCGGTCTCGACGTCGAGCAGGTCGAGCACGCAGGTCGCCTGGACCGCAGCGGTCACCGCCATCGCCGCGCTCCCGGCCACGGGGGTGGTCGACACCGCGGACAGCCGCAGTGCGCGCGCGGCGGCGAGCTGGCCTCGGGCCACCGCGACGACCCGGTGGTCGTCGTGGGCCGCACGGCAGGCGAGGTGCATCGCCTCGGACCAGGCCAGGCCGCCCCTCTTGCTGTCGTGGGCGGCGTCGACCCGCGACCACGCCGCACCGTCGAGCCGTCCGATCGCGTCGAGCAGGTCGCGCAGGTCCGGGGCATGGCCGCCATAGCCGTCGGGCAGAGGCGGCGGCACGACCGGCAACGCGTCGTCCCAGCGGCGGCGCAGGCGCTCGGTGGCCGCGAGCACATCGGGGCCAGCGGCGGCCCCGACCCAGGTCGCCGACACGGCGTCGAGCGCGGCCTGGACGACCGCGGGCGGGACCTCCGGGTCGTCCAGCGGAGCCTCGCGCAGCAACAGCGCGAGGAGGTCGTCGAGGTCACCCAGCAGCGTCTGGGACAGCGCGTCGACGATGGTGCGCGCCTCTGTGCCGTCGGGCTGGGCGTCCCCGACCGCGGCACCGACCCCGCGCAGCAGGGTCCGCATCTGCGGGACCTCCCGCGCGGCCTGGAGCACGGCCTGACGGTCGCCCTCCAGGCCGTCGCCCGACGTCGCGGCCAGCGCCTCGAGGTCGGTGGGCTCCAAGGCGAGGACCCGGTCCACGACGTCGGCGACCTGCGCACCGCGCGGGTGCTTGACCAGGTCGCAGGCGAGCACGCCAGCGCTGACGAGCGAGTACACGACCACCTCCCGACCGGCGCAACGACGACCTCCTACCCAGCGTGACGGTCCGGACCGGGTCACGGCCAGCGGCAGACGGGTGAACCTGCTGTCGACGCTCCTCAGGAGACCGCGCGCAGGGCGTCGACGGTGCCGTCACCGAAGAAGCCGTTGACGCTGGGCGTCCCCACGCAGCGGTGCCTGCTGCCGTCCTCGTAGGCCTGCACACCGCCGGCCGGGCAGGCCCGGTCCACCGCGGAGGCGCGCAGCAGCCGCTCCACGGTCGACGGGCGCAACGTCCACCCGCTCCGGTGCGCGGCGTCACGACCGCCGTGTCGGCTGACGATCAGCGCCGCGACGCCGGCAGCGTGCGGAGCGGCCATCGAGGTCCCCTGGATCCAGCGGTAGTAAGCGCAGCCGGCCGGCTGGCAGTCGCGGACCACCGTGTCGTCGAGCGGCCGGCCGTCCGCGGCGATGAGGCCCTCCGCCCGCAGCACGGCCCTCGGGAACGCCCCCAGAACCTGGTTCGCCGGGAAGGGTCGCGAGCCGTCGAGCGCGTCACCGCCAGGAGCCGCTACGACCGCCTGCTCCACCCCGAAACTGGAGTACGACGCCTTGCGGCCGCTCGGCCCCGTCGCCGTGACGTCGAGCACTCCGGTCGCCTCGGAGGGCATCGACAGGCAGCTGGCGTTGTCGAGCACCCGGGTGCGGGTGTCGTCGCGGGTGGACGTGGGTTGCGGGTAGTCAGGGCTGCTCGCGTCGACACCGGGAGCGCCGAGGTCGAGGCCCTCGTTGCCCGAGGCCGCGATCAGGGTGACGCCCCGCTTGCGGGCGAAGTCGACCGCGCGCTGCGTCGCCGCGACGATCGTGCGCTGCTCCTGCTGCTCGGCCGGTGAGTCCGCCGGGTTGTCGGCGCAGTTGAACAGCCACGGGTCGGTGTAGAAGCTGAGGTTCGCGACGTCGACGCCGATCCGCCCGGCGTAGGTGATGGCGTCGAGGGTCGGCTGCAGGAAGAAGTACCCGCTGTCCTGACCGGCACGCAGGTTGACGATCCGGACGCCCGGCGCGGTCCCCGCGATGCCGCGACCGTTGACCGGGGCGGCGACGAGGCTCGCGACGTGGGTGCCGTGCCCGTTGTCGTCCCGGTCGACGGGGTCGACGCAACCCGCGACCTCGCAGGGGCCGTCGAGCTCCGTGCCGCCGGGGTCCGTGGGGAGGTCGGTGGTGAAGTTGCGGCTGCGCTGCCTGTCCAGCACCGCGGTGAGGTCGGGGTGACTGCCGTCGACACCGGTGTCGATGACGGCCACCAGGACCCGTCTGTCCACGACGTGCGCGACGCGCGCCTCGGCCTGGCGTAGGGCTCGCATGTCCCACTGTTGGCTCTCGAGCGGCTCCCCCGTCGAGGCTGCCGCTGTCCTCGCTGTCCTCGCTGTCCTCGCTGCCGTCCCCGTCGCTGCCGTCACCGCTGTCGACGACCCCCACGCGCGTCGCATGGGTGACCGGCCGACGACGCGGTCGCGGGCGGCACCGGCCAGCACCCGGTGCGCGCGGGCGCGGTCGGCGAACCGCGGGTCGGGGCTGGTGACGGCCGCGATGCCGGTGTCCGGGTCGTCCGACAGCACCGTGCCACCGGACGCGCCCACGGCGCGGCGGGCAGCGCTCGGCTCCGCGCCTTCGGCGTAGAGCACCACGAAGTGCTGGACCGGTCCGTCGACGCTGACGGGTGCTGAGGGACCCAGTGCCGTTGCGGCGAGCAGGCCGCTGAGCACGAGTCCCAGACCTCGTCGCCTCGCGATCCGCACGGTGCTCCTCACGCTTGCCCCGGAGCGCACGCTACCGACGCTGCGCGCAGCACGACCGGCGAACCGCCGGGTCGCCCCACACCCGTTGCGCCCCTTGCTGCACTGCACGCACCGGGCGTGCAGTGCAGCAAGGGGCCGTCCGTGGGCAGGCCTGTGCAGTGCACGCGGAGGGCGTGCACTGCAGCAAGGCGCGGCACAGGCGTGTGTAGGCCGACGGACCCGCGCAGGCCGACGGACCCGCGCAGTCCGACGGACCCGCGCGGGCCGAGGGATCAGCGGCTGGTGGGGACGACCGGGGACGGGAGCAGCGTGTCGCCCATGAGGAAGCGGTCGACGGCGGCCGCGGCGGAGCGGCCCTCGGCGATGGCCCACACGATCAGCGACTGGCCACGGCCCATGTCGCCGGCGACGAAGACGCCGGGGACACTCGTCGCCCAGGTGTCGTCACGGGCGACGTTGCCGCGCGGGTCGAGCTCGACGCCGAGGGCGTCGAGCAGGCCGTCGCGCTGCGGCCCGACGAAGCCCATGGCGAGCAGGACGAGCTGCGCGGGCAGGTGCGTCTCACTGCCGGTCACCGGGGCGAAGCGGCCGTCGACCATCTCCACCTCGACGAGGTCGAGGCCGGTGACGGCACCCTCAGCGCCGGTGAAGCGCTCGGTGTTGACACCGAAGACCCGCTCGCCGCCCTCCTCGTGGGCGCTGCTGGTGCGGTAGACCAGCGGCCAGGTCGGCCACGGCGTCGACGACGCGCGCTCCTGCGGCGGGCGCGGCATGATCTCGAGCTGGGTGACCGAGCGGGCGCCCTGGCGGTGGGCGGTGCCGAGGCAGTCCGCGCCGGTGTCGCCACCGCCGATGATGACGACGTCCTTGTCGGCGGCGTCGATCGGCCACGACTCCAGGTCGCCGAGCTGCACCCGGTTGGCCGGCTCGAGGTAGTCCATCGCGAGGTGGATGCCCGACAGCTCGCGACCCGGGACGGGCAGGTCGCGCCCGAGCGTGGACCCGCCTGCCAGCACGACCGCGTCGTAGTCGGCCCGCAGCTGCTCGACGGTCACGTCGACGCCGACGTCGACGCCGGTCTCGAAGCGGGTGCCCTCGGCCCGCATCTGCTCCAGGCGCCGGTCGAGGACCGCCTTCTCCATCTTGAACTCGGGGATGCCGTAGCGCAGCAGGCCGCCGATGCGGTCGGCCCGCTCCAGGACCACGACGTCGTGGCCGGCGCGGGTGAGCTGCTGGGCGGCCGCGAGCCCGGCCGGGCCGGAGCCCACGACCGCGACCTTCTTGCCGGTCGGGTGCACGGCCGGCTGCGGGGTCACGAGACCGTCGGCCCAGGCGCGGTCGGCGATCTCCACCTCGACCTGCTTGATGGTCACCGGGTCGTCGTTGATGCCAAGGACGCAGGCCGCCTCGCACGGCGCGGGGCACAGCCGACCGGTGAACTCCGGGAAGTTGTTGGTCGCGTGCAGCCGCTCGACGGCCTCGCGCCAGTCGTCCTTCCAGACCAGGTCGTTCCACTCGGGGATGAGGTTGCCGAGCGGGCAGCCGTTGTGGCAGAAGGGGATGCCGCAGTCCATGCAGCGACCGGCCTGGTCGTGGAGGGCCTGCGCGGGGAACTCCTCGTAGACCTCCTTCCAGTCGCGGATGCGCACGTCGACGGGGCGGCGCGTCGGGAGCGCGCGGCCCGTGGTGAGGAAGCCGGTGGGGTCAGCCATGTCAGTCTCCTACTTGCTCGCGGCTGCGCTGGCCTGCATGACGGCCGCGTCGACGTCGTCCCCGGACTCCCGGGCCTGCTCCATCGCGAGGAGCACCTTCTTGTAGTCGCGCGGCATCACCTTGGTGAAGCGGGTCGCGAGCGCGCCCTCGTCGAGCAGCCGCTGCGCGACCGGCGAGCCGGTCTCGGTGGCGTGCTCGGTGAGCATCCGGCGCAACGTCTCGACGTCGCCCTCGTCGAGCCCCTCCAGGTCCACCATCTCCGGGTTGACCAGCGACGAGTCGGCGTCGAGCAGGTAGGCGGTGCCACCGCTCATGCCGGCCGCGACGTTGCGCCCGGTCGTGCCGAGGATCGCGACGCGCCCACCGGTCATGTACTCGCAGGCGTGGTCGCCCACGCCCTCGACGACCGCGGTCGCGCCGGAGTTGCGGACGCAGAAGCGCTCGCCGACGCGCCCGCGCACGAGCAGCGTGCCGCTGGTCGCGCCGTAGAGCAGGGTGTTGCCGGCGATGACGTTGTCCTCGGCGGCGAAGGTCGCGGCCCGGTCGGGTCGCACCACGATGCGGCCGCCGGACAGGCCCTTGCCGACGTAGTCGTTGCCGTCGCCCTCGAGGCGCAGCGTGATGCCGCGGGGGAGGAACGCTCCGAAGGACTGTCCGGCGCTGCCGGTGAGGGTGATGTCGATGGTGCCCTCGGGCAGGCCCGCCCCGCCATGGGCCCGCGTCACGGCGGCGCCGAGCATCGTGCCGACGGTGCGGTTGACGTTGCGGACCGGCAGCTCGAGGCGCACCGGTGTGCCGCCGGCCAACGCGCCCTCGCACAGCTGGATGAGGGTGTTGTCGAGCGCGTGCTGCAGGCCGTGGTCCTGCGTGGTGGTGCAGGTCAGCGAGGCGCCTGCGGGCATCTCCGGCACGTGCAGGACACGTGCGAGGTCGAGACCCCCCGCCTTCCAGTGCTCGACGGCGCGCTGCGTGTCGAGCACCTCGACGTGGCCGATGGCCTCCTGCAGTGACCGGAAGCCCAGCGAGGCGAGGATCTCGCGGACCTCCTCGGCGACGTACTCGAAGAAGGTCACCACGAACTCCGGCGTACCGCTGAACTTCTTGCGCAGCTCGGGGTTCTGCGTCGCGACGCCGACGGGGCAGGTGTCGAGGTGGCAGACCCGCATCATGATGCAGCCGCTGACGACGAGCGGGGCGGTGGCGAAGCCGTACTCCTCGGCGCCGAGCAGAGCGCCGATGACGACGTCGCGCCCGGTCTTGAGCTGGCCGTCGACCTGCACCACGACGCGGTCACGCAGGCCGTTGAGCAGCAGGGTCTGTTGGGTCTCGGCCAGGCCGAGCTCCCACGGGGCACCCGCGTGCTTGAGGGAGGTCAGCGGCGAGGCGCCGGTGCCGCCGTCGTGCCCGGAGATGAGGACCACGTCGGCGTGCGCCTTGGAGACGCCGGCCGCGACCGTGCCGACCCCGACCTCGGCCACCAGCTTGACGTGGATGCGCGCGTCGCTGTTGGCGTTCTTGAGGTCGTGAATGAGCTGGGCGAGGTCCTCGATGGAGTAGATGTCGTGGTGCGGCGGCGGGGAGATGAGCCCCACGCCGGGGGTGGAGTGCCGGGTCTTGGCGATCCACGGGTAGACCTTGTGACCTGGCAGCTGGCCGCCCTCACCGGGCTTGGCGCCCTGGGCCATCTTGATCTGGATGTCGGTGGCGTTGACGAGGTACTCGCTGGTCACGCCGAAGCGGCCGGACGCGACCTGCTTGATGGCGCTGCGCCGCTCCGGGTCGTGCAGGCGCTCGGAGTCCTCGCCTCCCTCGCCGGTGTTGCTGCGCGCACCGAGGCGGTTCATCGCGATCGCCAGGGTCTCGTGGGCCTCGGCGCTGATCGAGCCGTAGGACATGGCGCCGGTGTTGAAGCGCTTCACGATCTCGCTGACCGGCTCGACCTCGTCGATCGGCACCGGGGCGCGGTCGCTCCGGAAGGCGAACAGCCCCCGCAGCGTGCCCGCCTGGGTCGACAGCGCGTCGACCTTCTGGGTGTAGGTCTTGAAGACGTCGTACTGCTGGGTGCGGGTCGAGTGCTGCAGGGCGAAGACGGTCTCCGGATTGAACAGGTGGACCTCGCCCTCCCTGCGCCACTGGTACTCGCCACCGACGTCGAGGCGGCGGTGGGCGCGCTCCGTGGCGTTGTCGGGGTAGGCCCGGCGGTGGCGGGCCGCGACCTCCTCCGCGATGACCTCGAGGCCGATCCCGCCGAGCCGCGAGGTCGTGCCGGTGAAGTACTCCTCGACGAGCTCCTGCGACAGCCCGAGCGCCTCGAAGACCTGGGCGCCGGTGTAGGAGGCGATGGTCGAGATGCCCATCTTGCTCATGACCTTCAGCACGCCCTTGCCCGCGGCCTTGACGTACTTCTGGACCGCGGCCCGAGGCTCGACCCCGGTGAGCGTGCCGTCGGCGATGAGGTCCTCGATGGTCTCGAAGGCCAGGTAGGGGTTGACGGCCGCCGCGCCGTAGCCGATGAGCAGCGCGACGTGGTGGACCTCGCGGGCGTCACCGGCCTCGACGACGAGACCGACGCGGGTGCGGGTCTTCTCGCGGATGAGGTGGTGGTGGACCGCGCTGGTGAGCAGCAGCGACGGGATCGGCGCCATGTGCTCGGTGGAGTCGCGGTCGGAGAGCACGATGATGCGGGCGCCGGCGGCGATCGCGGTCGACACCTCGCGCCGCACCCGGTCGAGGGCGTCACGCAGCGCCTCTCCCCCGCCGTTGACGGGGTAGAGGCCGTGGACCTTCACGCAGGAGAAGCCCGGCAGGTTGCCGTCCTCGTTGATGTGGATGATCTTCGCCAGGTCGTCGTTGTCGATGACCGGGAAGGGCAGCACGATCTGCCGGCAGCTCGCGGGGCTCGGGGTGAGGAGGTTCTGCTCCGGGCCGATGCAGCCGGCCAGGCTCGTGACGAGCTCCTCGCGGATCGCGTCCAGCGGTGGGTTGGTGACCTGCGCGAAGAGCTGGCTGAAGTAGTCGAAGAGCAGCCGCGGCCGCTGGCTCAGCACCGCGACGGGCGTGTCGGTGCCCATCGACCCGAGGGCCTCCATGCCGTTCTTGGCCATCGGCGTGATGAGCAGCCGCACCTCCTCCTCGGTGTAGCCGAAGGTCTGCTGGCGGCGCAGCACCGACTCGTGGGAGTAGGTGACGTGCTCGCGCTCGGGCAGGTCCTCGAGCTGCATGAGCCCGCTGTGCAGCCAGTCCTGGTAGGGGTGCTCCGCAGCCAGCGCGCTCTTGACCTCGTCGTCGGAGACGACCCGGCCCTCTGCGGTGTCGACGAGGAACATCTTCCCGGGCTGCAGGCGGCCCTTGGCCACCACCTGGTCCGGCGCGATGTCGAGCACGCCGACCTCGCTGGACAGGATCACGCGGCCGTCGGCGGTCTGCCACCAGCGCGAGGGGCGCAGGCCGTTGCGGTCGAGCACCGCCCCGATCACGGTGCCGTCGGTGAAGGTGACGCACGCCGGGCCGTCCCACGGCTCCATCAGCGCCGCGTGGAACTCGTAGAAGGCCCGCTTGGCGGGGTCCATGTCAGGGGCGTTCTCCCACGCCTCCGGGACCATCATCAGCACCGCGTGCGGCAGCGAGCGCCCGGCCATGTGGAGCAGCTCGAGCACCTCGTCGAAGCTCGCGGAGTCCGACGCCGCGGGGCTGCAGATGGGGAAGAGACGGGACAGGTCGTCGGGCAGCTCGTCCGGGCCGCGCAGCAGCGCCTCACGCGCGTGCATCCAGTTGCGGTTGCCGCGCACGGTGTTGATCTCGCCGTTGTGCGCGATGTAGCGGTAGGGGTGGGCGAGCGGCCAGCTCGGGAAGGTGTTGGTCGAGAAGCGGGAGTGCACCAGCGCCAGCGCGCTCACCAGCGACGGCTCGGACAGGTCGAGGAAGAAGCGCTGCAGCTGGGCGGTCGTGAGCATGCCCTTGTAGACGACCGTGCGGGCCGACAGCGACGCGAAGTAGGTGCCGGTCTCGTGCTCCGCGCGCTTGCGGGTGACGAAGGCCCGGCGCTCCAGGGCGTACGACGACAGCTGCGGGTCGGCCGCCACGAGCACGAGCTGGCGGAACACCGGCATCACCGAGCGGGCGGTCGCCCCGATCCCGGCGGCGTCGGCGTCGACCGGGACGTCGCGCCAGGTGAGGGTGCGCAGCCCCTCTCCCTCGGCGATCGCGTCGATGGCTGCCATCGCGCGGGCCGCCTCGTCGGGGTCGACCGGCAGGAAGGCGGTGCCGACGGCGTAGTGACCCGCGGGCGGGAGGTCGGCGACGACCGTGCGCAGGAACGCGTCGGGCACCTGGAGCAGGATCCCGGCGCCGTCGCCGCTGTCGGGCTCGGCACCCGAGGCGCCGCGGTGCTCCATGTTGGTGAGCGCGGTGAGGCCCTGCTCGACGATGTCGTGGCTCGCCCGACCGGCGATGTCGACGACGAAGGCGACCCCGCACGCGTCGTGCTCGTGAGCGGGGTCGTAGAGCCCCTGCTTGACAGGCATGGCAGTCGGCAGGCCGGAGCCGGCGGTGCGGGACGTCATGGGTGCGGGGCCTTCCGATCGGGTGCTTGAGCGGGTCGTGCTGGCTGCTCACCCGGGACGTCGCTGGCCCTGCGCAGATGACGAACAGGTTACACGACGGGGCACCGCAGGACGGCCCGCCCTCCGTGCGCACCGAGCGGTGACTCCCGTCACCCGTTCGGCGGTTACGTCCGAAATGGTCCCTTCGGGCCATGGAAAGAGGAGTCCACCCAGAGGAGTCTGGACAGGTGACCCGCTCCCCCGGATGGCTCCCGCACGGTCGGGCGCTCGCGACGGAGGAGTTCCTGTGGCGGCACCGCATCCTGTGCTGGCTGCTGGCGCTGCACATCCCCGGCGTCGTCGTGGCCGCGAGGGTCACCGGCCGGGGTGAGCTGAACGGTGCGGGTGGCGCCCTCCTGCTCGCCGCGCTGCTCGGCGTCGCCCTCGCGCCGCTGCCCCGCCGCGTGCGGGCCGGCGCCGTGGCCGTGGGCCTGCTGACCTCGTCCGGCCTGCTGGTGCACCTGACCCGCCAGGGTGAGGAGCTCCACCTGCACATCCTGCTGGCGCTGGCCGCGGCCGCGCTCTACCAGGACTGGGTCGTCTACGGCACGGCGGTCGCCTACGTGGCGGCCGGCCAGGCCGTCGTCGTCGTGTTCGGCAACGTCGAGGTCTACGGGCACGAAGGCGCCGCGTTGGTCTGGGTCGTCACCCACCTCGCGTTCGGCGTCGTCGGAACCGGCGTGCTGCTGTTGTTCTGGCGCGCCGACGAGATCGCGCGGGCCAGCGCGGAGGCGCTCGCGCACGAGCTGCACGACGGCGACCAGGGAGTGCGGGCGCGCCTCGCCGAGGCGGACCGCATCCGCGCCGACCTCATCGCCACCGTCAGCCACGAGTTCCGCACCCCGCTGACCGGCATCCGCGGTGCCGCCCTCACCCTGCTGCAGCGCGGCGAGCGGCTCGGCCCCGCCGCGCGCAGCCAGCTCCTCCATGCCGTCGTCGAGCAGGAGGAACGGCTGTCACGGCTGCTCGAGAACATGCTCACGGCGGCCTCGGCCACCGCGCCGGACCCGACCGCCGAGGCAGATGTCGGGTCCGTCGCCGCCTCGGTCGTCGCCCAGTCCGGCCGCTCCGCGAACCCCGTGTCGGTGCTCGTCGAGCAGGGCAGCCGCGCGCGCATGACGCCGCAGGCGCTGCACCAGGTGCTGGCCAACCTGCTCGACAACGCCGTCCAGCACGGTGCGGCAGGAGGCGTCCCGCTGCTGGCTGCGGGCCAGGAGGGCGCGGAGGTCTGGATCGCCGTCACCAACGAGGGCGCCGGCATCGACGCCGCCACCGCGGGGCGCCTCTTCGAGCCGTTCACCCAGCTCGCGAGCGGGCCGACCCGCGACCGAGAGGGACTCGGGATGGGCCTCTACGTCGTACGACGGCTGGTCGAGGTCCATGGCGGCCGGGTCGCTGTACGCAGCCTCGACGGCTGGGTGACGGTCGAGGTGCGGGTACCCGCGGCCTACCAGGCTCAGACGCCGGTGCCGACCGCGCTGCCGATCGCGTAGGTCACGGCGGTCGCCGCCGCGCCGAGCACCAGCTGTCGGGTCCCGGCGTAGAGGGCCGTGCGCTCGGTGAAGCGGCTGACCAGCGCTCCGACGAGGAACAGCGCGACCCCGGCGAGGACCACCATGAGCAGCAGCGAGCTGGCACCGAGCAGGTAGGGCAGGACCGGCACGAGCGCGCCGATCGCGAAGGAGCCGAAGCTCGTCCAGGCCGCCAGCCAGGCCGAGGGCAGGTCGTCGGGGTCGATGCCGAGCTCCTCGCGGGCGTGCACCCGCCAGGCCGTCTCGGGGTCGCTGCTGAGCTGGCGGGCGACCTCCTTCGCGGTCGCGGCGTCGACACCGCGACTGCGGTAGATGCCCGCGAGCTCGGCCTCCTCGGCCTTGGGCACCCGGGCGATCTCGGCCTTCTCGACCGCGATCTCGGCGCGGGCCAGCTCGGTCTGCGACGCCACGGACGTCCACTCCCCGGTCGCCATGGAGAACGCGCCGGCGACCAGCCCGGCGAGCCCGGTCAGGACGAGCACGCGGGCGCTGGCACCACCACCGGCCACGCCCGCGACCAGCGCGGTGTTGGAGACGAGCCCGTCGGTGACGCCGAACAGCGCCGGCCGCAGCCAACCCCCGGTGACGTCGCGGTGGTCGTGGTGGATCTCGGCGGCGTGTCCGGTCATGAGGCGCTCTCCACGGGCTCGGGGTGGTGCTCGACGACCTGCTCGCGGCGGGTGCCGCGACGGGCGACGAGGAAGGCGACGGCGCCGACGAGCACGACCGCCATGACGTAGTCGTTGAGCCGCAGGCCGAACCACTCCTGCGCGTCGTCGATGCGCAGCGCCTCGATCCAGCCGCGCCCGATCGCGTAGAGCCCCGCGTAGAGCGCGAAGGCACGCCCCCCGCCGAGCTGCCAGCGCCGATCGGCCCAGATGACGACCAGCGCGATGCCGAGGCACCACAGCGACTCGTAGAGGAAGGTCGGGTGGTAGGCCTCCGCGCCTGCGATCGCGTCGGGGTTGTCGGGGTCGATCTCCAGGCCCCAGGGCAGCGTCGTCGGGCGGCCGAACAGCTCCTGGTTGAACCAGTTGCCGAAGCGCCCGATGGCCTGCGCGACGGGCACGCCGGGGGCGCACGCGTCGGCCATCGCTCCTGGCGAGTAGCCACGGCGACGGCACACGACGTACGCCGAGAGCACCCCCGCAGCGATGCCGCCCGGCACGCCGAGCCCGCCCTCCCAGACACGCAGGACCGCGAGCGGGTCGTCGAGGTACTTCGCCGGGCTCGTCACGACGTGGTAGAGCCGGGCCCCGACGAGGCCGAGCGGGACCGCGATGCCGGCGACGTCGCCGACCGCGCCCTTGGTGCCGCCGCGGGCGACCCACCGCCGCTCGCCGATGACGACCGCCGCGACGACGCCGGCGATGATGCACAGCGCGTAGGCGCGCAGCGGGAACGGGCCGATCTCAAGGACTCCCGTGGAGGGGCTCGGGAGGTAGGCCAGTGTCACGGGACCACCCTAGGCCGGGTCAGCGGCGACGGACACCGGAGGCGAGCTCGGCCGCGAGCGCCTCGACGGCGGCGACCCCGCCGTCGCGCAGGGCCCGCACGAGGGCGGAGCCGACGATGACGCCGTCGGCGTAGGCCGCGACCTCGGCGGCCTGGGCGCCGTCGGAGACGCCGAGGCCGACGCAGACCGGCAGGTCGGTCTGCACACGCACCCGCTCGACGAGCTCCACCGCGCGGGTGGAGGTCGCGGCGCGCTCACCGGTCACGCCCATCGTGGAGGCGGCGTAGACGAAGCCGCGGTTGGTGCGGGCGACGACGCCGATGCGCTCGTCACTGGACGACGGTGCGACGAGGAAGATCGGGTCGAGGTCGACCTCGCGGGCGGCCTCGAGCCAGGGCGCGGCCTCCTCGGGGATGAGGTCGGGGGTGATGGCGCCCGCGGCACCGGCGGCCCGCAGGTCGGCGGCGAAGCGGGCGGGGCCGTAGCGCTCGACGGGGTTCCAGTAGCCCATGACGAGCGGCACTCCCCCGGCCGCCGCGACGGCCTCGACCGCGCGGAACGCGTCCTTGACGCGCACCCCGCCGCGCAGCGCCTCGTCGACGGCGACCTGGATGACGGGCCCGTCCATGCCGGGGTCGGTGTAGGGGATGCCGACCTCGACCGCGTCGACGCCCGCGGCGACCATCGCGGTCATGGCGGCCACCGAGTCGTCGTAGGTGGGGTAGCCCACCGGCAGGTAGCCGATGAGCGCGGCGCGGCCCTCGGTGCGGCAGCGCGCGAACAGCTCGTCGAGGGCACTCACCCGAGCAGGCCGAACCAGCGGGCGGCGGTGTCGACGTCCTTGTCGCCGCGGCCGCTGAGGTTGATCACGACGACCAGCTCCTCGGCGGGCCGCTCGTGGCCGCGGACCCAGTCGAAGGCCCCCGCGAACGCGTGGGCGGTCTCGATCGCGCACAGGATCCCCTCGCGCTGGGCGAGCGTCTCGAGGGCGGCCATCGCGTCGGCGTCGGACACGCCGCGGTACTGCGCGCGGCCCGCGTCGCGCAGCCACGAGTGCTCGGGCCCGACGCCCGGGTAGTCGAGGCCGGCGCTGATCGAGTGGGTGTCGAGGGTCTGCCCGTCGTCGTCCTGCATGAGGTAGCTGCGGGCGCCGTGGAGCACGCCCGGCGTGCCGGCCGTCAGCGGCGCGGCGTGGCGGCCGGTGTCGACCCCGTCACCACCGGCCTCGCAGCCGATGAGCGCGACCGACTCGTCGGGGATGAAGGCGTGGAAGAGCCCCATCGCGTTGGAGCCGCCGCCGACGCAGGCGACCGCGGCGTCGGGGAGCCGGCCGACGAGGTCGAGGCACTGCTGGCGCGCCTCCACGCCGATGATGCGCTGGAAGTCGCGGACCATCGCGGGGAACGGGTGCGGGCCGACGACCGAGCCGATGCAGTAGTGGGTGGTCTCGACGTTGGCGACCCAGTCGCGGAACGCCTCGTTGGTGGCGTCCTTGAGGGTGCGGGTGCCCGTCGTGACCGGGACGACCTCGGCGCCGAGCAGTCGCATCCGGGCGACGTTGAGGGCCTGGCGGCGGGTGTCCTCCTCGCCCATGTAGACCGTGCAGTCGAAGCCGAACAGCGCGGCGGCGGTCGCGGTGGCGACGCCGTGCTGCCCCGCCCCCGTCTCGGCGATGACCCGCTTCTTGCCCATCCGCTGGGTGAGCAGGGCCTGGCCGAGCACGTTGTTGATCTTGTGGGACCCGGTGTGGGCGAGGTCCTCGCGCTTGAGCAGCACGGTCGCGCCGCCGAGCAGGTCGCCGAGCCGGCGCGCGTGCGTGAGCGGCGTCGGGCGTCCGGCGTAGGTCGACAGCAGCCGGTCGAGCTCGCCGGTGAACTCCGGGTCGCTCGCGGCGTCGAGGTGCTGCTGAGCGAGCTGGTCGAGCGCGGCGATGAGGGCCTCAGGCACGAAGCGGCCGCCGTAGGGCCCGAAGTGGCCGGCGGCGTCGGGCAGCGAGACCTGGGGGGCGGTCACGGGCGTCCTCCTGCGGGACCGGAGTGGCGAGCTGAGGGGTGGGCGCCGGCGGTGACGAGCGCCGCGACGGCCTTGCGCGGGTCGCCGCCCGCGACGACGCCCTCGCCGACGAGGACGGCGTCGGCGCCGGCAGCGGCGTAGTGGAGCAGGTCGTGGGGCCCCCGCACACCGGACTCCGCGATCTTCACGGCACTGTCGGGGATGAGCGGCGCGAGCCGGCCGAAGACCTCGCGGTCGACCTCGAGGGTCCTGAGGTCGCGGGCGTTGACACCGACCACCCGCGCACCCGCGTCGAGGGCCCGGACCAGCTCCTCCTCGTCGTGGACCTCGACCAGCGGCGTCATGCCGAGCGACTCGGTGCGCTCCACGAGCGACACGAGGGCGTTCTGCTCGAGCGCGGCCACGATGAGCAGCACGAGGTCGGCACCGTGGGCGCGGGCCTCCCAGACCTGGTAGCTCGACACCACGAAGTCCTTGCGCAGCACGGGTACGTCGACCCGGGCCCGCACCGCGTCGAGGTCGGCGAGGCTGCCCCCGAAGCGGCGCTGCTCGGTGAGGACCGAGATGACGCTGGCGCCGCCTGCCTCGTAGTCCTCGGCGAGCCCGGCCGGGTCGGCGATCGCGGCCAGCGCCCCCTTCGAGGGGCTGCTGCGCTTGACCTCGGCGATGACCGCGACGCCCGGCTGCTTGAGCGCGGCAACCCCGTCGAGCGGGGCCGGCCGGGTCGTCGCGCGCTGCTTGAGCTGGTCGAGCGTGGTCAGCTCCTGGCGGGCGGCGAGGTCCTCACGCACCCCGACGAGGATGTCGTCGAGCACGCTCACCGGGGGGCTCCCTCGCTCTGGCGACCGCGGACCGGTCGCACGGCCCGAGGGTACGGGGACGACCCGGGGGTCCGCCTCCCGGGGTCAGCCGGTGGTGGGGTCCTCACCGCGGTCGAGGTCGTCCCACAGCGCCTTGTCGGTGGGCGCCACGGTGGACGACTCGGTGGACGACTCGGCGGGCGCCACGGTGGACGACTCGGCGGGCACGGGCTCCCGGCCACCGCGCGCTCCGCCGACCGGTGCGTCGTAGCGCTCCGACAGCGCCGACCAGTGCCGGCCCCGCACCGCCACCAGCGCGCCCGCTGCGACGAGCAGCAGCGCACCGAGGACCGCCAGGGCGGGCCAGGCCGTGCCGTCGACCGTGCCGTCGACCGCACCGGCGCCTCCGAGGTCACCGATCGCGTCGACTCCGCGGACCCTGGCCCGCAGGTCGGTCGCGGCCCGGACCGTCTCGACGACCACGACGACCCCGACCAGGCCGAGGACCGCACCGACCGCGCTGCGACCACGGCCCCGGGTGGCGGCCAGCCCGACGACACCGGCCAGGCCGACGAGCGCGAGGGCACGCACGCCCGGCACCAGGTCGGCCCCGCGGACGCCGACGACGCGGTCGGGCAGCAGGGCGCTGCCGGCGACCGGCACGGTGGCCCAGTCGCGGACCAGGGAGAGCAGCACCAGCACGGCCCCCACGAGGCACGCGAGCACGGCCGCTCCGAGCTCGCGGCGGGCTCCTGCGCTCACGCGGCCCACCAGCCGTCGCCGGCGGGGGCGGCGGCCTCCCAGCGGCGGGACCGGACGAGGACCAGGACGGCACCGGACGCGGTGACGAGGCTGCCGCCGACGGCTACCCACGGCCACGGCGTGACCGGGAGGTCGGCAAGGGCGAGGCGGGCGAGCAACCCGCGGTCCTCGAGCCAGTTGAGCCCGAGCCGCTGCGGCCCCTCGTCGGCCCTGGCCGCGGCGTTGCCCGCCTCCGCCGCGCGCTCGAGGGCCTGGCCGAGCCACACCAGCGACACCAGGACGATGGTGACCGCGACCGTCGTGCGCCGCCAGTCGTCCCACCGCCACAGGCCGAGCAGCAGCGCGCCGACGAGCAGGGCGTGCAGAAGGCCGTCCTCGAAGACGATCAGCCCGGAGAGCGACACCGGACCCGGCCGCATCGTGAGGGACGCCGGCACGGTGACCCACGTCATGGGCAGCGAGAGCGCGAGCAGGACCACGCCACCCGCGACGAGCAGCAGCGCGAGCGACCTCTCGCGGCCCGCCGTCACGTCACCGCGCGCAGGGTCGCCGCGGCCGCCACGGCCCGCAGCACGGCCGCTGCCTTGTTCTCGCACTCCGCCTGCTCGGCCGCCGGGTCGCTGTCGGCGACCAGCCCGCCACCGGCCTGCACGTAGGCGGTGCCCTCGTGCAGGACCGCGGTGCGGATCGCGATCGCGAGGTCCATGTCTCCGCCCGCGTCGAGGTAGCCGACGCACCCGCCGTAGAGGGCCCGCCGGGCCGGCTCCAGCGACTCGATGATCTCCATCGCACGGGGCTTGGGCGCGCCGGAGAGCGTCCCCGCGGGGAAGGTCGCCCGCAGGACGTCGTACGCCTGCTTGTCCGGCAGGACCTCGCCGACGACGGTCGACACGATGTGCATGACGTGGCTGTAGCGCTCGACGTTCATGAACTCCACGACGTCGACCGAGCCCGGGACGCAGACCCGGCCGAGGTCGTTGCGCCCGAGGTCGACGAGCATCACGTGCTCGCTGCGCTCCTTCGGGTCGGCGAGCAGGCCGGCCGCGAGCTCGGCGTCCTGCTCGGGGGTCGCGCCGCGCGGCCGGGTCCCGGCGATGGGGTGCAGGACGGCGCGCCGGTCGGTGACGGTGACGAGCGCCTCGGGAGAGGACCCCACGACGTCGTACGGCGACTCCCGCCCTGCGAAGCGCAGCAGGTACATGTAGGGCGACGGGTTGGTCGCCCGCAGCACGCGGTAGACGTCGAGGGCGTCGACCTCGGTGCGGACCTCGAAGCGCTGGGAGAGCACGACCTGGAAGGCGTCGCCGGCCCGGATGTGCTCCTTGACGACCTCGACGGCAGCCATGTGGTCCTCGGGCGACGTGCGCCGGACGACCTCGGGCTGGGCCGCGAGGTCCACCGTGGCGACCGACGGCTCGGTCGCCTTGGCGAGGTCTGCCGCCATCGCGTCGAGGCGCGCGACGGCGTCGTCGTAGGAGCCGCCGCGCAGGACATTGGCGATGAGCACGACGGTGCCGTCGCCGTGGTCGAGGACCGCGAGGTCGGTCGCGAGCATCATCGCGATCTCGGGCATGCCGATCTCGTCGGGTGCGGTCGAGGGCAGCCGCTCGATGCGGCGCACCGCGTCGTAGCCGACGTAGCCGACCAGGCCGCCGGTGAGCGGCGGCAGGTCGTCGGGCTTGGGGCTGCGCAGCAGCTCCGCGGCTTCGCGCAACGCCTCGAGCGGGTCGTCGCTCGTCGTCGGCAGACCCTCCCCGAGCCACACCGCACGGCCGTCGCGCTCGGTGAGGACCCCTGCGCTGCGGACGCCGACGATGGACCAGCGCGACCACTGGCGGCCCTGCTCCGCGGACTCCAGCAGGAAGGTGCCGGGCCGGTTGCCGGCGAGCTTGCGGTAGACCCCCACCGGGGTCTCGCCGTCGGCGAGCAGCCGACGCACGACCGGGACGACCGGCTGGTCGAGGGCCGCGAACTCCTCTGCTGTCGGGGTGGTCGAGCCGAGCCTCACGGCCGCTCGCCGAGGACCGCCGGCAGCGGCGACGCGTCGAAGCAGGTGCGGTCGCCGGTGTGGCAGGCGCCACCGACCTGGTCCACGCGCACGAGCAGGGTGTCGCCGTCGCAGTCGAGCGCGACGCTCTTGACCCACTGCTGCGAGCCCGACGTCTCGCCCTTGACCCAGTACTCCTGCCGGCTGCGCGACCAGTAGGTGCAGCGGCCCGTCGTCAGGGTGAGGTGCAGCGCCTGGTCGTCCATCCAGCCGACCATCAGGACCTCACCGGTGTCGTGCTGCTGGCACACCGCCACGACGAGGCCGTCGGCGTCGCGCTTGAGGCGCGCCGCGATGGCAGGGTCGAGGTCGGTGGGGCGCACGGCGGTCTCCATGCCCACATCCTCCCAGCACCCCGGTGCGGTCCAGCACCCCCCGGGCCCTCAGCCCTGCTGCGCCCTCACCGTCGCCGTGGCCGGTGCCGTCCGTGCCGCCACCAGGGACCCCAGGACGAGGGCGACGAGGACCACGAGCAGCGAGGGCAGGACACCGAGCCGCTGCGGCTCGGCGAGCAGCCCGACCAGGGGCGGGCCCGCGAGGAAGGCGGTGTAGCCGATGGAGCTCACGACCGACACCCGGACCGCAGCGCCCCGCGGGTCGTCGGCAGCGGCGCTCATCCCGACCGGGAAGCCCAGCGCCGAGCCGGCTCCCCAGGCGAGCGCCCCGAGCAGCACCACGGGCAGCGACGGACCGGTCACGACCAGGGCCACGCCGACCGCAGCGAGCGCTGCGGACGCGCGCAGGACCGCGGGGCGACCGTGCCGGGCGAGCAGCGCGCCGCCGGTGGCCCGGACCAGCGTCATGGTCGAGACGAAGCAGGCGAAGCCCAGCGCACCGGTGCTGCCGCTCTCGCCGTGGCCGTCGACCAGCGCGACGGCGAGCCAGTCGTTGGCGGTGCCCTCCGCGAAGGCGAAGCACAGGACGAGCAGGCCGACGGCCAGGGTGCGGGGCTCGCGCCAGGCCGCGGCGGTCGAGAGCCCTTGCCGGTCGGCGTGCTCGGCGGTGACGGGCAGGAAGGCCCGCACAGCGCCTGTGACGACGAGGACTGCGACGAGCCCGGTGACCGACAGCTGGACCGGCACCCCCACGTCGAGAGCCGCGGCGGCGGCTCCGAGCAGCGCCCCGAGGACGGTGCCGATGCTGAAGCCCGCGTGGAAGCGCGGCATGAGGACCCGGCCGAGCGCGCGCTCCACGCCAGCGGCCTCGACGTTCATCGCGACGTCCCACACCCCGACGCCGAGTCCGGTGAGGCCGAGGCCCACACCCGTGGCGAGGGCGTCACCGCCGGAGACACCACGGGCGACGAGCAGCAGCCCGACACCGACCACGCCGGCTCCCGCCACCACGGTGCGGTCGGGGCCGAGCCGGGTCGACAGCGGGCCGGCGAGCGGCAGCCCGAGCACGGACCCCGCCGACAGGCACAGCAGCAGCAGACCTAGCTCGCCCGTGGTCAGGGAGAGCGCGTCCCGGACGGCCGGGAGCCTGGACACCCAGGAGGCGAACACGACGCCGTTGAGGACGAAGACGAGCGCGACCGCCGTCCTCGCCCGCTCGGCGGTGGGACGCGCCGTCACCGGGACTGGGTCGTCCAGCTGGCGTGCAGCTGGCGGTAGACCCCCGGCTGCCCGACGAGCTCGCGGTGCGGCCCGCGCTGCACGACCCGGCCGGCGTCGACGACGATCACCTCGTCGGCCGCCTCGGCGGTCGACAGCCGGTGCGCGATCGCCAGCGTCGTGCGGCCGCGGGTGAGCGAGTCGAGGGCCCGCTGCAGCCGCACCTCCGTGGCGGGGTCGACCGCGGAGGTCGCCTCGTCGAGGACGAGCAGGTCGGGGTCGGCGATGTAGGCGCGCGCGATCGCGACGAGCTGGCGCTCGCCCACCGACAGCGACTCGCCGCGCTCGCCCACCGCCGTCTGCAGGCCGTGCGGGAGCCCCTCGACCCAGTCGGCGAGGCCGAGCTCGGTGAACGCCAGGGCGATGTCGTCGTCGGTGGCGTCGCTGCGGCCGTAGCGGACGTTGTCGGCGACGGTGGTGTCGAACAGGAAGCCGTCCTGGGGCACCATCACGACCCGGCTGCGCAGGGAGTCGAAGGCGACCCCGCGCAGCGGGACACCCGTCAGCAGGACCTCTCCGGTCGTCGGGTCCATCAACCGGGTGAGCAGCTTGGCGAAGGTCGTCTTGCCAGACCCGGTCTCCCCCACGACCGCGACCCGGGTGCGGGGCGCGATGTCGAGGGTGACGTCGTGCAGGACGGTCGGCCCGCCGGGGTAGGCGTAGGAGACGCCGTCGAAGCGCACGCCCACGGGTCCGGACGGGAGCACCACGCCGTCGACCGGGTCGGCGACGTCGCTCGGCGTGTCGAGCACCCCGAGGACGCGGCGCATGCCGGCGACGGCGTTCTGCGCCTCGTTGAGGACCTCGGTCGCGACCTGGACCGGCTGGACGAACAGCGTCACGAGGAACAGGAAGCCGACCAGTCGGCCCGTGGTGATGCCACCGTCCACCCCCAGCAGCACCCCGACGACGATCACGGCGCCGGTCGCGACGGCGGCGGTCAGCTCACCTGAGGAGAACGTCGTCGCGGCGATCCGCTGCGCCGCGGTCTGGGCCTGCTGGGTGCGGGAGACCGCCAGGTCGATGCGCTCCGCGGTGCGGGCCTCGACGCCGTGCGCCTTGATGACCGGCGCGCCGACGACCGACTCGGCGATGGCTCCGAGCAGCTCACCGATGCGCACCCGGACCGCGCCGTAGGCCCGCTGCAGCCGGCTCTGGAACCACCGGACCCCGAAGAACAGCGGCAGGAAGCACAGGTAGGTGACCAGCGTCAGCTGCCACGACCAGGCCAGCATCAGCACGGTCGCGAGCAGCAGCTGCGCGGCGCTGACCAGCACGAGCAGGCCGCCCCACTGCATGAAGGTGCTCATCGTGTCGACGTCGGAGGTGACCCGCGAGACCAGCGAGCCGCGGCGCTCGGCCTGCTGGTGCAGCACCGACAGGTCGTGGACGCGGCGGAACGCCCGCACGCGCAGCGCCGCGAGGCCGTCCTCGGTGGTGCGGTAGAGCCGCACGTTCATGAGGTACGCCGCGACGGCGGTCAGCAGGACGGCCAGCAGGGCGAGCCCGCACGCCAGGCGGACCAGCCCCAGGTCGGGTCCGCCCTCGGCGAGCAGGCCGTGGTCGATGGTCTGCTGGACCGCGACGGGCACGACGACCCTGCCGCCGGTGGCGAGCAGCGCGAGCAGCAGCGTGACGCCCAGGCCACGGCGGAACTCCGGCGTCAGCCGCAGGCCGTGGGCGAGCGTCGCGAAGGACCCGCGCTCGACGGTGCGGTCGTCGACGGTCGTGGCAGTCGGGCCGGCGGTGCTGGTGGCGGTCACGTCACCCTGCCGGTCTCGAGCTGCTCCAGCGCCTCGAGCGCCTCCAGCTCCACGGCGTCACGCTCGGCCTCGGCGCGCTCGTAAGCGGTCACGAGGTTGCGGTAGCCGTCGGAGGTCGCGAGCAGGTGGTCGTGGCTGCCCCGCCCGGTGACGCGGCCGTCGTCGAGGAAGACGACCTCGTCGGCGAGGGCGATCGTCGCGCGGCGGTAGGCCACGACGACGACCGTCGAGGGCAGGCCTGCGGCGCGCAGCCCGGTGAGGATGCGCTGCTCGACCTGCGGGTCGACCGAGGAGGTCGCGTCGTCGAGGACGAGCAGCCGCGGGCGGCGCACGAGCGCCCGCGCGAGCGCGAGCCGCTGCCGCTGGCCACCGGAGAGCGTCGTGCCGCGCTCACCCACCACGGTGTCGAGCCCCGCGGGCAGGGCGCGCACGAAGCGCTCGGCCTGCGCGACCTGCAGCGCGGTCCAGACCTCGTCGTCGGTGAAGGGTTGACCGAGCGTGACGTTGCCGCGCACGGTGTCGTCGAACAGGAAGGTCTGCTGGGGGACCAGCGCGGCGGAGCGGGCGACCTGGCCCGGGGCGAGAGCCGGCAGCGGGGTGTCGTCGTACGCGACCTGGCCGGTGACCGGGTCGACGAGGCGGACGAGCAGCGAGGCGACGGTGGACTTGCCCGCGCCGGTGGGACCGACCAGTGCGACGGTCCGGCCCGCGGGGACCTCGAAGCTGACGTCGGTCAGGACGACGTCGTCGCCGTGGGCGAACCCCGCCCCGCGCAGCGCGACCGACACCGGGCCGTGGCCCGGAAGGTCGGCGGTGCCGTGCTCGAGGGAGCCCTGCGCGGTGAGCACGCCCTGGACGCGGTCCCAGCCGACGACGCTGCGCGGCAGCTCGTTGAGGACCCAGCCGACCGCGCGGACGGGGAAGGCGAGCAGGGTGAAGAGGTAGGCGACACGGACCAGCTCGCCGCTGTCGATCGCGCCGCTGCCGACCCGCGAGGTGCCGGCGACGAGGACGACGAGCACACCGATGACGGGCAGCGCCTCCATGACCGGGTCGAAGAGCCCGCGCACGCGGCCGACCTGCGTCATCGTGTCGCGCAGCTCGAGCGCCTTGGCCCGGAAGCGGGCCGTCTCGTCCGCCTCCCTGCCGAGCGTCTTGACGACGAGCGCGCCGTCGAACGACTCGTGGGCGATGGTGCTGACCTCGCCGCGCTGCTGCTGCGCGAGCGTCATGAGCGGCGTCATCCGCGTGGAGTAGACGACCGTGAGGACGGCGATCGCCGGGAAGACGATCGAGCCGACCAGCGCCAGCACCGGGTCGGTGACGACGAGCAGGCCGAGTGTCCCCACCAGCATGACGACGACACCGACCGCGAACGGGAAGGGCGCGATGGGCCCCCACGCCGCCTCGACGTCGCTGTTGGCGTTGGAGAGCAGCTGGCCGGTCGGGTGGCGCTGGTGCCAGGCGAGCGGGAGGCGGAGGTACTGGCGAGTGACCCGGCGGCGGTAGTCGGCCTGCAGGCGGTACTGCATGATCCCGGCCCCGATGCGTCGGGCGATGATGCCTACGATCTTCAGTGTCGCGACCCCGAGGACGGCGAGGAAGCTGCCGACCAGCGCCGCGGTCGAGACGTCACCGCGGCGGATGCTCGGCTCGATGACGGTCTCGGTGATGTGGCCGAAGACGTAGGCCTGCGCGATCGTCATGAGACCGAACAGCGCCGACCCGACGGCGGAGACCGCGAAGATCCCCCGCTGCTCGGTGACCGCGACCCAGAGGACGCCGAAGCCCCGGCGGATCACACCGGGCGGTGTCCGTGCGGGGTCGGTCACGCGGCTCCTCGGGTCGTCAGGGGCGGGCGCACCCTCCCAGTACCGACACCGGGGTGTCACCCGTGATTCCCGCGCGGCTCAGCGGACCGGGTGGCCGGCCTCCCGCAGCGCGCCCTTGACGTCGCCGATCGTGAGCTGGCCGAAGTGGAAGACGCTGGCCGCGAGCACGGCGTCCGCGCCCGCGTCGACGGCGGGTGCGAAGTGCTCCAGCGCACCCGCTCCCCCGCTCGCGATCACGGGCACGTGCACGGCGGACCGCACGGCCCGCAGCATCTCGAGGTCGTAGCCGGCGCGGGTGCCGTCGGCGTCCATCGAGTTGAGCAGGACCTCACCGACGCCGAGCTGCTCGCCGCGGGCCGCCCACTCGACCGCGTCGAGCCCGGTGCCCTGACGGCCGCCGTGGGTGGTGACCTCGTAGCCGCTCGGGGTGCCCGGCGCGCGCCGGGCGTCGACCGAGAGGACCAGCACCTGGTTGCCGAAGCGGGTCGCGATGTCGCTGAGCAGCTCGGGCCGGGCGATCGCCGCGGTGTTGACCCCGACCTTGTCGGCGCCGGCCCGCAGCAGCCGGTCGACGTCGTCGACGGAGCGGACGCCACCGCCGACGGTCAGGGGGATGAAGACCTGCTCGGCGGTCCGGCGGACCACGTCGTAGGTCGTCTCGCGCGACCCGCTGCTCGCGGTGATGTCGAGGAACACCAGCTCGTCGGCACCCTCGGCGTCGTAGACCCGGGCCATCTCGACGGGGTCGCCCGCGTCGACGAGGTCGGTGAAGTTGACGCCCTTCACGACCCGCCCCGCGTCGACGTCGAGGCAGGGCACCACCCGGACGGCGCGGGTCACGGGTCGGTGCGGGTGAGCTCGACGGTCAGCGGACCGACCCGCAGGCTCAACCCGCCACGGGCAGGGACAGCCAGGCGCGGCCGGGTCCACTGGAGCGGGGTCCAGCGCAGCGCCACCGACGGGGTGCTGTCGTCGGGCGGGCGGGGCAGCGCCGGCTTGGGCGCGACCCGCTCGGCCTGCAGGTCGTCGAGCAGGTCGTTCACGCGATCCCCCTGGCGGTGGCTGCGGCGAGCACCTCGTCGGCGAGCGCGGTGTAGGCCAGCGCGACCGGCGAGGTAGGAGCGGACAGCACCACCGGCCGCTTGGCGAGGGTGGCGCTGGGCACCCGGCGCGACAGCGGGATGCGCGTCTCGAGCAGGGGCAGGTCGGTGCCGGCGAGCGCCTCGGCCACCTCGCGGGCGGCCCGCCCCTCCTTGTCCCACAGGGAGCAGGCCAGGCCGAGCAGCTGCGCGGAGGTGTTCTCGAAGCGGCGGTGCTGGTCGAGGAAGGCCGACACCCGGACCGCGCCGAGCGCCGAGCCCGGGTCAGAGGTGAAGACCGTCAGGACCGCGTCGGCCGCGCACACGGCAGCCAGCGTGAGGTTGCCCAGGTCGCCGTGGGTGTCGAGCAGCACGTGGTCGTAGTCGTCGACGAGGGGGCGCAGGACCCGGCGTACGGCCGTCGTGATCCCGCCCTGAGCCGCCAGCGCCGTCCCGACTGCTTCCAGCGAGGAGTGGGCAGGCAGCACGTCGACACCGGGGGCGGCGTCGGTGCGGACCACCGAGCGAGGGTCGGCGTCGAGGTCCTCGAGCAGCCCGGCGAGGGAGTCGTCGCGGCCCTTCGCGACCACCCCGAAGGCGCGACCCAGGGAGTCCTGCGGGTCGGCGTCGACAGCGAGCACCCGCAGGCCGCGGGCGCCGAGCGCTGCGGCGAGGTTGGCGGCGGTGGCGGTCTTGCCCACGCCGCCCTTGGACGAGCAGACGGCCAGCCTCATGCCGCAGAGTGTCGCAGCCCGCAGGCCCGCTGCCCCTGTCCCGCCGCCGTGTCCTCGCTCACCCCCCGCCCCGCAACCCCCGCCCCGCAACCCCCGGTGATCTTCGCCCTCTTGCGGACCGCCACGCTCACCAGATCGCAAGGAGGCGAAGATCGTCGCCGCGGTGGGTGCGGGGGCGGCGGCAGGACGGGGGTGGCGGCAGGGTCAGGGGGTGGCGGCGGCGGCGACGGCCTGCAGGGCCTCCGGGAGCGTGAAGGCACCCGCGTAGAGCGCCTTGCCGACGATGGCCCCTTCGACCCCGTCGCCCACCAGGCCGACGAGCACCCGCAGGTCGTCCAGCGACGACACGCCACCGGAGGCGACGACAGGGCGATCGGTGGCGGCGCAGACGTCACGCAGCAGCTCGACGTTGGGGCCGGTCAGGGTGCCGTCGCGCTTGACGTCGGTGACGACGTAGCGCGCGCAGCCCTCGGCGTCGAGGCGCGCGAGGACCTCGAACAGCTCGCCACCGTCCTGGGTCCAGCCGCGCGCCGACAGGGTCGTGCCGCGCACGTCGAGGCCGACGGCGATCCGGTCGCCGTGGCGGGCGATCGCCGACGCGCACCACTCGGGGGTCTCGAGCGCCGCGGTCCCGAGGTTGACGCGCGCGCAGCCGGTGGCGAGCGCCCGCTCGAGGGACTCGTCGTCGCGGATGCCGCCCGACAGCTCGACCCGCACGTCGAGGCGACCGACGACGTCGACGAGCAGGTCGTAGTTGCTGCCGCGTCCGAAGGCCGCGTCGAGGTCGACGAGGTGGACCCACTCCGCACCATCGGTCTGCCACTGCAGCGCCGCGTCGAGCGGTGAGCCGTAGGACGTCTCCGAGCCGGCGGCTCCTTGGACGAGGCGGACCGCCTGCCCGTCGGCGACGTCGACGGCGGGCAGCAGCTCGAGCGGGTTCACAGTCGTCTCCTGGTGGCGGTGTCGCGGGTGAGGACCACGACGAGGGGCAGTGCGGCAAGCGACATGATCGCGAAGCCGATGCGGGTGCGGGTCTCGGGGAAGACCTGCCACACGAGGAACTGCGTGGCGAGCCAGCCGACCGCGAGGCTGAGCCGGACCCGGGTGGGCAACGCCCCGAACCGCTTCTGCTTCGGGGGCCGGGGCGGGATCGTGGGCTTGAGCTTCTCGACGCGCGCCTTGCGCTCACGGGCCTTGGCTGCGCGCGCGACCTCGGCGGCCCGGGCGGCCTGCCGGGCCTCGCGATCGCGCTGACGCTGCTTGCTCACAGCGTCCTCAACCAGTTCTGCAGCAGCGCGAGACCCGCGTCGCCGCTCTTCTCCGGGTGGAACTGGGTGGCCGACAGCGGCCCGCGCTCGACGGCAGCGGCGAAGCGCTCGCCGTGGACCGCGGTGGTGGTCAGCGCGTCCGGGACCTCGCGGGCGGCGTAGGAGTGCACGAAGTAGAAGCGCTGGTCCTCGACGCCCGCGAACAGCGCAGAGCCGGCCGGCACGTCGACGGTGTTCCAGCCCATGTGCGGCACGACGTCGGCCTGCAGCCGGGTGACGGTGCCGGGCAGGATCCCCATACCGGTGGTCTCGACGCCGTGCTCGACGCCCTTCTCGAACAGCACCTGCATCCCGACGCAGATGCCGAGCACCGGCCGCCCCTTGCGCAGCCGGTCCCAGACGACCGTCGCGCCGCGCACCGCGTTGACCGCGGCCATGCAGTGGGCGAAGGCACCCACACCGGGTACGACGAGACCGTCCGCCTCGCGGGCGGCCTGCTCGTCGCTGGTGACCTCGACGTCGGCCCCGGCCCGAGCGAGCGCGCGCTCGGCGGAGCGCAGGTTGCCGGAGCCGTGGTCGAGGACGACGACCCGCGTCACCGCCGGACCTTCGGGCGGCGCGGCCGCGCGGGCGTCACGGCATCGGGGGTCGCCCGCCCCGAGCGCCACGACGAGAACGCGATCCGGCAGGGCCACCCCGCGCCGGCGAGGGCGCCCGCGACGAACAGCACGTAGAGGACCGTCAGCCAGCTCACAGCGAGCCCTTGGTGGAGGGCACTCCCGCCACCCGCGGGTCCAGCTCGCAGGCGGTGCGCAGCGCCCGCGCGACGGACTTGAACTGCGCCTCCACGACGTGGTGGGCGTTGCGGCCCGACAGCACCCGCACGTGCAGGGCGATGCCGGACTGCGCGACGAAGCTCTCCCAGATGTGCTTGGTGAGCGTCGTGTCGTAGGAGCCGATCAGCTCGACGATCTGCGGCTCCTCGTGCACGAGGTAGGGCCGGCCGGACAGGTCCACGGCGGCCTGCACCAGGCACTCATCGAGCGGCACCAGTGCGTCGCCGAAGCGGCGGATGCCGGCCTTGTCGCCCAGCGCCTCGCGCAGCGCCTGACCGATCGCGAGCGAGGTGTCCTCGACGGTGTGGTGGGCGTCGACCTCGAGGTCGCCCTTGGTGACGACGGTCAGGTCGAACCCGCCGTGCCGACCGAGTTGCGCGACCATGTGGTCGAAGAAGGGGACCCCGGTGTCGGACGAGGCCTGACCGGTCCCGTCGATGTCGAGCTCGACGCGGACGTCGCTCTCCTTGGTCACGCGCTCGACAAGCGCCCTGCGGCTCATGGGATCAGGCTATCCGCGCTCGACAGGTCCAGCCGCGTCGGCCGACCGATCCGCACGTCGACACCCGGCGACCACAGCACGTGGGGCGGGAGGTCCGGAGCCGGCAGGCCAGCTGCCACGACGAGGTCGTCGCTGACGACGGCCGTCGCTGCGTGGAGCCGCCAGGGCGCGTGGTGCACCGGCGCCCAGGCCGTCTGCCCGCCGTACCAGGTCGAGAACAGCCCCCACCGCGACGTGAGGAAGCTGCTCAGCGGGTCCGGGGCTCGCAGCTCGTCGCCGATCCGCACCCGCACCGTGCCACCGGCCCCTCTCGGTCCGGGCCAGCGGCGCCGCGTGGTGTAGGTCCGACTGTCGCCGTCGCGCGCGACCGACATCCGGGCCCAGGTGTAGGGCAGGTGGTAGGTGGCACGGGCCGCGAGGACGGGCAGCAGCCGGGCGGCCTCCAGCGACCTGAAGACCACGCCACGCCGGCCCGTGCCGTCGACGGCGTAGAGGCGGACGTTGGTCTCGGCGAAGTGCGACAGGTGCGGGATCGCGGGAGTCCCCAGGATCCGCACGCCAGACATGACGAACGGGACCAGCCCGACCCAGGTCTGGCCCTCGTGCACGTCGGGTCGGGTCCCTGCGGGCAGCAGCGGCGCCACGACGGCGGGGTCCACCGGCCAGTGCAGGAAGGTGAGGTCCTGCCAGCTCTGCCGGAAGACCGCGCGCCGCACCTCCCGGGGTGGCGAGTCCGTCACGGGCTCGACCACGTCAGCCCTGGACCACACCGGCAAGGGCTGCCAGGAAGGCGGACGTCTCGTCGGGCGTGCCGGCGTTGACCCTCAGCCAGCCGGCCAGGCCCGGGGTGGTGGACAGGTCGCGGACGAGCACGCCCGCGTCGAGCAGCGACCGCCACGTCGCGGGCGGGTCGGTGAACGGCCCGAACAGGCAGAAGTTCGCGCCGGTGGGGACGACCGTCAGGCCGAGCGCGGTGATGCCGGCGACCATCCGGTCGCGCTGCGCCTTGACGGCGTCGACCGTGCCGAGCAGCTCGTCGGTGCGCGCGAGGGCGGCCCGGGCGGCGGCCTGGGTGAGGGCCGACAGGTGGTAGGGCAGCCGCACCAGCTGGAGAGCGTCGACGACCTCCTCCGACGCGGCGAGGTAGCCGAGCCGCAGGCCCGCCCCGGCGAAGGCCTTCGACATCGTGCGCGACACGAGCAGCCGCGGGAAGTCGGCGAGCAGGGTGACCGCGGAGGTCGCCGCGCCGAACTCGGCGTACGCCTCGTCGACCACGACCATGCCGTCGCTCGCCTCGCAGACCGCGGCCACGACGTCGAGCCCGGTGACGGTGCCGGTCGGGTTGTTGGGGGTCGTGAGGAAGGTGACCGCCGGCCGGTGGGCGCGTACCGCGGCGACCGCGGCGTCGGCACCGAGGGTGAAGTCGGGGGCCCGCAGCTCACCGACCCAGCGCATGCCGGTGCCCTGTGCGAGCAGGGGGTGCATGGAGTACGACGGCTCGAACCCGAGCGCGGTGCGGCCGCTCCCGCCGAAGGCCTGGCAGACCTGCTGCAGCACCTCGTTGGAGCCGTTCGCCGCCCAGACCTGGCCGACCGACAGGGCGACCCCGGTGACCCTGGAGAGGTACGACGCGAGGTCCGTCCGCAGGGCGATCGCGTCGCGGTCGGGGTAGCGGTTGAGGGTGCGCGCCGCCTGCGCGACCGCCGCCGCGATGTCGGCGACGAGTGCCTCCGACGGCGGGAAGGGATTCTCGTTGACGTTGAGCTGGACGGCGTCAGGCAGCTGCGGAGCGCCGTAGGGGCGCTTGCCGACCAGGTCGTCGCGGACCGGCAGGCTCACCGGTCCCGCACCCGGACCTGCACGGCCTCGACGTGGGCGTGCAGGTCCTCCGCCCCGCCGAGCGCGGTGACGTGGGGGGCGACGGTGGCGAGCGCCTCGGCGGTGTAGTGGACGAGCGACATCCGCTTGAGGAACGACTGCGCTGACAGCCCGCTGGAGAAGCGCGCGGTGCCGCCGGTGGGCAGCACGTGGTTGGAGCCCGCGAGGTAGTCGCCGAGCGACACCGGGGTGTGGCCGCCGATGAAGACCGCGCCGGCGTTGCGGACCCGGCGGGCCCGCTCCGGGGCGTCGGCCGTGATGACCTCGAGGTGCTCGGCCGCCCAGGCGTCGACGACCTCGAGGCCCTGCTCGAGGTCCTCGACGAGGACGTGGGAGGACTGGCCGGCGAGGGCGGTCTCGATGCGCTCGCGGTGCGTGGACGCCGGGACCTGCGTGCGCAGCTCCGCGTCGACGGCGTCGAGCAGCGCCTCGCTCGGGGTGACCAGCAGGCACGCAGCGAGCGGGTCGTGCTCGGCCTGGGCGACGAGGTCGGCGGCGACGTGAGCCGCGACGGCAGTGTCGTCGGCGAGGATCGCGATCTCGGTCGGGCCCGCCTCGGAGTCGATGCCGACCTTGCCCTGCACGAGCCGCTTGGCCGCGGTGACGTAGACGTTGCCGGGGCCGGTGATGACGTCGACGCGAGGGCAGCCCTCGATGCCGTAGGCCAGCATCGCGACGGCCTGGGCGCCACCGACGGCGTAGACCTCCTCGACGCCGAGCAGGGCGCAGGCGGCCATGACGACCGGGTGCGGCAGGCCGTCGGCCTTCGGGGGCGAGCAGACGGCGAGGCTCTCGACGCCGGCCACCTGGGCGGGCACGACGTTCATGACGACCGAGCTCGGGTAGGCCACGCGGCCGCCGGGGACGTAGAGGCCGACGCGGCGGACCGGCACCCAGCGCTCGGTCACGGTGGCGCCCTCGACGACCTGCACGACCTCGTCGGCGCGCAGCTGGGCGGTCGAGACGCGACGGGCCCGCACGACCGCCTCCTCGAGTGCGGCGCGCACGGCCGGGTCGAGCGCGGCAAGGGCCGCGGTCAAGGCCTCAGCCGGGACGCGGACGGTCTCGAGCCGGACTCCGTCGAAGCGCTCGGTGGCGTCCAGCACGGCGGCCAGCCCCCGGTCGCGGACGTCCTCCACGGTGGGGCGCACCAGGTCGGTGCCGGCGGCGACGTCGAGGACCGCGCGCGGCAGCAGCGGGAGCGGGTCGGCGTCACGTCGACCGCGTAGGTCGATCCGGGTCAGCACGGCGGCGCTCCAGGTCTGGCGGTGGGGGCTGGCGGACTGCCCACGCTACCGGCGGTGATCAGCGCGCACCGCCCGAGACCGGCGTGACAGCCGCCACGCGACCTACCCTCGACAGGTGCTCCCGCTCTTCCCGCTCGGCCTCGTGCTGCTGCCCGGGCTCGTCCTGCCGCTGCACGTCTTCGAGGACCGCTACCGCGTGCTCGTCGGCGAGCTGCTCGAACGACCCGAGGACCAGCGCGACATCGGGATCATCGCGATCCGCCAGGGCCGGGAGGTCGGCGAGGAGGGCGTGGCTGCGCTGCACGAGGTCGGCACGGTCGCGAGGCTGCGGCGGGTCTCGCCCTACCCCGACGGGCGCTACGACATCGTCGTGACGGGCGGGCAGCGCTTCCGGCTCGGTGCGCTCGAGCGCGGAAAGCCCTACCTGCGCGGCCACGTCGACCTGCTTCGCGACGAGGTCGGTGACGAGGCGCTCGCCGGGGTGCTGGCCACCGCGGTCGGCGAGGCCACCGGCGACTACCTCGCAGCCCTTCGCTCGGCCTCCGGCGAGGGGCTCGACGAGCTCGACCTGCCGAGCGACCCCACCGCGCTGTCCTACGCCGTCGCCGCGGCCCTGCTCATCGACCTCGAGGACCGCCAGCGGCTGCTCGCCGCGACGGACGCCACGACCAGGCTGCGGGCCGAGCTGGCCCTGCTGCGCCACGAGACACGGCTGCTGAGCGTGCTGTCGAGCGCCCCCGCGCCCGAGCTCGCCCGGACGCCGGTCAACCCCAACTAGGAGGCAGCGTCCCGCTTGTAGGCCAGCGGGACGAGGAAGCCGAGCAGGGCGGCGAGCGGCCAGCCGACGGTCGCCTCACGGGCCAGCAGCCGGACGTTGGCCTCGAGCTCGGCCGGCGCGCCCGAGGCGACGGCCGCGCGGAAGTCCGCCCGCCCGACCCGGGTGCCGACCTCGGCGGCGACGAACGACGCGGCCAGCGACGCGATCGCCAGCGCGACCACGACAGCCGGGCCCCAGCGCCGAAGCGTGCGCCAGCAGGCGTAGCCGATCGCCCCGCCCACCAGGCAGGTGAGCAGGACGAAGGACGCGTCGGAGCCGATGAAGTCCTCGGCCTCGGGCTCGGTGAAGCCCGCTCCCTGCGCCTGCACGACGACGTCAGCGTGGGGGGCGAGGGCCGACCAGAGCAGACCCACGGGTGCCGCCAGGAGCAGCACGCCCGCGGCCACGCTGAGGGCGACGAGCAGGTCCGAGAGCAGCGACGGCCGCGGCGACGGCGCGTGCGGCCCCTTCCCGAAGGCAGCGAGCGGTCCGGTGCTGAGGTCGCGCTCCGGCGGCGCCCACGGGTTCATCACCCCCACATCCTGCCTTCCGGGCGCTCCGACCCGTACTCTGCCCCGCGTGCGCCGCGCCCCGCTCCGTCTGCTCACCGGTGGTCTGATGCTCGTGCTGCCGCTGTCAGGCTGCAGCTCCGACGGCGACGACCGGCCGAGCGCGGCAGTGGTCTCCGCGCCCGTCCCCGGCATCACACTGCCTCCCGACCCGCTGCGCGAGCTCGTCCCGACGCCCGCCGAGGCACCGGCGGGCATGACCCCGCTGCTCACCGCGACCGGCCGGCGCGACCTCGCAGCGATCGCGGCCTTCTCCGCCGACCCTGCTGCGGCAGGCAAGGCCCTGAAGGCCAACGGCTTCACCAGCGCCTACACGGTGCTGTACGCCCACCCGACCGACGGCCGGGTCCTGTCGGTCGTGGCGGTGCGCTTCCGCACGGTGAAGGGCGCCAGCGCCGACCTCGCTGGTGACCTCGCAGCGGGTGGCGGCACGAAGGTCGCGGTGGAGCAGGTGGGAGACCAGTCCGCGGCCAGCACCCAGCCGCTGCCCGACAACGGTGGGCAGCTGCTCACCCTGCGCTTCCGGTCCGGGCCCACGACCTGGCTGGTGGCCTACGGCGCGCGCCCGACGCCCGACCCTTCCGTGGCCGTCAGGATCGCCAAGGCCCTGGTCGCCCGCGCCGCGAGCTAGTTGCCGCGCACCACCACGAGCTGGTCGCCGGCCTTCAGCGGCGACACCCCGGGGTCGCAGAAGTGCAGCGTCGCTCCCTCTCGGACCACCGCGACGACGAGGTCGGCGGTCGCCCGCACGTCGCTGCCGACCTCGGCGGGGGCGATCGCTCGGTTGACGAGCTCGAGTCCCTCGCCGGGCACGAGCAGGTCCTCGAAGACCGCGCCCGTCGCGGGCGACGCGACCGACACGCCGAGCAGCCGGCCGGCGGCCTCCGACGACACGATCACCGCGTCGGCGCCGGAGTGCTTGAGCAGCGCGGCGTTCTGCGACTCACGGACGGCCGCGACGACGTAGGCCGTCGGGTTGCCCGTTCGCACCGTCAGGGTGACGAGCACGGCTGAGTCGTCGCGCGGGACCGCCACGACGACGCGTGCGGCCGTCGCGAGCTGCGCCCGGGCGAGCACCTCGTCGCGGGTGCCGTCGCCCTGCACTACCGCGATCCCGTCGGCGGTCGCCTCCGCGACGTGGCGCGGGTCGGACTCGACCGCGACGACCTGCGACAGGTCGGTGCCGTCCTCGATGAGGGCGCGCACCGCGCTGCGCCCCTTTGTGCCGTAGCCGACGACGATCGTGTGGTCTCGCAAGGTGGCCCTCCACCGGCTCTGCCGGATCTGGTCGCGGGTGCGCTCGGTGAGGACCTCGACGGTGGTGCCGACGAGGACGATGAGAAAGAGGATCCGCATGGGCGTGATGACGAGGACGTTGAGCAGCCGGGCCGTGTCGCTCGCCGGCGTGATGTCGCCGTAGCCGGTCGTGGAGAGGCTGACTGTCGAGTAGTAGAGCGCATCGAGGAAGGACACCCCGTCCTCGTTGACGTCGCGGTAGCCGTCGCCGTCGAGCCAGACGAAGACGGCGACGCCGAGCAGCAGCCCCAGCGCGATGACAAGGCGGCGTACGACGGAGGCGAGCGGCGCGAGCTCCTTTTGCGGCAGGACGAGCGTCGCGTCGCTCGCGACCACGGGAACCGGCCGGAGCCGGGGCAGGACGGCCACTCAGTGCCAGCTGTCCGCCGTGCGCCAGACGAGGACGTCGAGCACACGCAGGGACGGGACCGCGGAGTCGCAGACCCGGTCGAGCTCGGCGAACGCGTCAGCCTCGCTGCGCAGGTCGTCGCGCATCTGCAGGCAGAGCAGGCCCATGAACTCGCGCCAGCTGCGGTGCGCCGCGCGCTCGATGGCGCCGGGTGCTGTGTAGCTCTCGAAGATGCGGCTGTCGTAGAGCGGCACGAGGTCGGGGCGCTTGCGGTGCAGCACCTTCGACAGGATCGTCCCGCGGACGCCCTTGCCGGCGTAGGGCGTCTCGTCGAGCACGGCGAACAGGTCGGCGACCTGGGACACGACGTCGTCGCCGGCGTCCTGCAGCGCCACCGGCGGGAGGTCGGCGACGCCCTGGATGTGGGGCAGCAGCTCGCTCAGCAGCCGGAAGCGACCGCGGTCGACCTCGGTGCCGATGAGGGCGGGCGCGAGCAGGTCCGCGTCGACGAGCGACGACGCACCGTTGGTCACGAGCCGGTCGTAGGCGGGGTAGGCGTAGCCGTTGCGCACGTCGAGGTAGTCGAGCAGGACCTGGTCGGGGTGCTCCACCTCCAGCGTGCCGGCACACAGGCGCATGGTGTCCACGCCGTCAGCCTGCCACGCGCCGGCTCACGGCGGGAGCGGGCCGGTCCACACCTCGCGCAAGGTGCCAGCGACGCTCTCGACGTAGGTGCCGCTGACGTCGGGCTGGGGGCGCGGAGGCAGCGTCCCGGCGGCGGCGTGCCGCAGGAGCAGAGGCAGCACAGACAGGTCGAGCTCGCCGTAGCCCTCCCACGTCGGCGGCGTCACCGTGTCGACCGCCACGTGCTTGAGCAGCTGCTCGACCCGGGCGGGGTGCGCGGGACGCCCGCGGCGCCGGGCAGCCTCCACCGCTCGCGCGGCCAGACCCGCGACGAACGGCGCAGCGAAGCTGGTGCCGCCGTCCGGCGAGTAGGCATCGTCCGCGGTCGCAGCAGCCGAGGTCGGAACGTGCTCGGCGACCACCTCCGGGTCCGTCGTGAAGAGCAGGCCCTGCTCCCCCGCTGCCCCCACCGACAGCGCGGCGCGTGAGTTGCCGAAGCCGCGGGCCCACCCGGGCTCGCCGGGGAGCGCACCCACGTTGCCCCAGCCGTTGCCGTTGGAGACCACGACCGACACCCCCGCGTCGCGGGCCTCCTCGAGCGCCGCAAACAGGTCGCTCACCACCGGGGTAGCAGCCGGCAGCGGCGCCGCGAGGTTGACGGACATGCTGACGACATCGGCCCTGACGGTGACGGTGGCCCAGCGGATCGCGGCCGCCAGGTCGCCGTCGAGGAGGTCGCCGGCGTTGAGCACGCGGGCAACGGCCAGTCGGTAGCCGGGGGCTGCCGAGGGGCTCTTGCTCGCCGACCGGTTGCGTCCGACGGCCATCGACGCGACCGCGGTGCCGTGGCCGTTGTCGTCATAGGGGTCGCGGGCCCGGTCGTCCCAGCGCTGCCCAGGGCGCGGGTTGCGGGCGGGGTGTCAAGTACCGGGTTTGATGGAGGGTCTGAACTCACGCGAAGCGGGTTGCTTCGGTGAGGCTGGACTTGCGGTGCAGGGTCTCGTACTCGACCGGTGGGAGCAGCCCAATCTCGCCGTGAAGGCGTCGATGGTTGAACC
>JAUYQP010000021.1 GCA_030697205.1 Mycobacteriales bacterium | reverse complement strand
GGCCCAGGGCCGCGGCGGCGTCGGCGGGGAGCGCCCGCTCCGCGACGAGCCGGCGGGCCGCGGCGCGCGGCGAGTCGGCCGGGCGCCACAGGTGGCCGATGTCGGCGGCGTCGTCGTGGACCTGCGCCCAGGCGGGCAGCGGACCGGGCAGGCCGCGGCGGTGACGACGGCGCAGGACCCCGGCGAGCGCGGGCACACCGGACAGCACCAGCGCGAGCAGCAGGAGCAGCACCGGCAGCGGCGGGACGCCGAGCGCGCCCGACCCGGCGGCGGGGTCGTCCAGTGCCGTCGGCTCGCCTGTCTCCGGGTCGAGCAGGCCACCCGGGTCGGTCGACGCGGTCGAGCTCGGGGCGGCTGAGGGCTCCGCGGTGGCGGAGGGCGCGGCCGTCGGCCCACCGGACGCAGACGTCTCGGGCTGGGCGTAGGGCGGGACGGAGGTGGTGTCCGTGCGCGGGGTCGGCTCGAAGCGCACCCAGCCGGCGCCCTCGAACCACACCTCCGGCCAGGCGTGGGCCTCGTTGGTCGTCACCGTCCAGGTGCCCTCGTTGAGCGAGCCCGGGGTGAAGCCGACCGCCACGCGCGAGGGCAGCCCGAGGGCGCGGGTGAGCGCGGCCATCGCTGAGGCGTACTGCTCGCAGAAGCCGCGCTGGTTGTCGAGCAGGAAGAACTCGAGCGGGTCGCGGCCGGCGGGGGCGCGCTTGGCGGTGACGTCGTAGGTGAAGACGTCGGTGTCGCGCAGGTGGTCCTGCAGCGCGAGGACCTGCTCGTAGTCGGTGTCGGCATCCGCGACGATGCGGTCGAGCTCGGCGCGGACCCGCTCCGTCAGCTGCACGTCGCCGCGGTAGGGGTTGATCTCCGAGGGCACCGTGCCGACTCCCGTCAGCTGGCCGGCCTCGGGGAGCACCCGGGTGGCCTTGAGGGAGAAGGTCTCGTCGAGGTCGCCGGTGGTGTCCTGGGCTGAGAACACCGTCTCCGCCTCGGCGTCCCAGACCCAGCGGCCCGGGATGTCGACGTCGGTCGGGGTTGCGGGTACGGGCAGCCACGCGGTCTCGAGGTTGGCGATGCGCATGAGCAGGGCGATGTCGAGGGTCGCGACGCCGCCGTCGCTGACGCTCACCGGGGTCGGGATCCCGTCGTCGACCGCGTCGTCGTCGGGGTCGGCGCGCAGCTCGCTGGCCGACCACTGGCCGCTCGCGAAGGTGTCGAGGGTGGTCATCCGGAGGTAGTCGGGGGTCTGGTCGTTGGTGGTGTAGCTGAACAGCGTCACCGGGTCGGGCAGGTTGAGGTCGCCCTGCAGCCGGGTGATCGGGTTGTAGGTCTTGGAGCTCTTGCCCTTGCCGGAGCCGCCGATGCCGTCACCGGACCCGCCGTCGAGCAGCCGGGTGTCGAGGCCGGGCAGGATCGCGGGCACGACGACCGCGATGCCGAGCGCGGCCGCGCCGATGCGCCGGCCGACCCGGCCGAGGGAGGTGTCGTCGTCGCGGCCGGACTGCCCGGGGGTGCGTAGCGGCGTGCCCCAGCGACCGACGCGGTCGCTGCCCTCGACGAGCAGCAGGGCGAGCCAGCCGCTCGCGGTCAGTGCGAAGGGCAGCCAGCCCAGGCCGTCGGCGAGCACCGCGGAGGGGATCGCGAACAGCAGCAGCAGCGGCAGCCCGGCCACGGCGGCGCGGGCCAGTAGCACGGCGATGACGTCGACGAGGACGGCGATGGCGCCCACGCCGAGCACCGCGAGCAGCACCAGACCGGTGGAGGTCGGCACCGGAGGAGCGAGGGTCTCGACGTCGACCAGGCCCTGGTCGGCGAGCGCCCGCAGGGCCCGCAGGGTGTCGCCACCCGGCACGAGGCCGAGGGCGAGGGTGTCGCGAGCGAAGACGAGCGAGGTGTAGAGGGCCAGCGTGAGCAGCTGCAGGGTCGGCTGGACCACGACGGGCAGTGACAGTCGACGGATCACGAGGCCGGTGGCGCCCACCACCGCGACAGCACCGAGCACGCGCAGCAGCCAGCCGAAGTCGGCGTAGACCGGGCCGAGGGCCGAGGCGGCCAGGCCGACCGCGAGGGCGGAGGCGAGGGTCAGGCGCTCCCTGATGCTCATGCGGGCACTCCTGCGCTCGAGCTGGTCCGGCCCCCGGCCAGTGGCCAGACGCTGGCAAGGGTGGTGCCGTGGGCGACCCGCAGGACCCGCCAGCCCGCACCGGTGAGCAGGGTCGCGGTGGCGTCGTAGGCGCGCTGCGCGACGACCCTGGCCCCGCCGGCGCCGGGGGCCCACGAGTCGGTGTCGAGCAGGACGGCGACCGCGGCGCCGCCGCCGGTGCGCAGTCGCACCAGGCGCTCTGCCTCGGCCGGCTCCAGCGAGCCGAGCACCGCGACGAGGACGCCGTCGACGCCACTGCGGCGCAGCCGGGTGACGACCGGCTCGACCGACGTCGACTGCTTCTGCGACGCGACGGTGGCGAGCGAGTCGAGGACGAGGGCCTCGGTGACGGGCACGCCGAGGGGGACGACGTCCTCGCCGGTCTCCCGGACGACCGACAGCGTGAAGCCGCTGCGGGCGAGCACCACGCCGATGGAGGCGACGGCGCAGACCGCCCACTCGAACGACGACCCGGGGCCCTCGCCCCGGTGCGCGGCGGCGCGGCCGTCGAGCAGCAGGGTCGCCCGGCTCTGGAAGGGCTGCTCCTCGCGGCGCACCATCAGCTCGCCGACGCGGGCCGTGGACCGCCAGTGGACCTTGCGCAGGTCGTCGCCGTGGCGGTACTCGCGGGTGGCCGCGTCGTCGGTGCCGCTGGTCGCGACCGACCGCGCGCTGGTGTCGCCGCTGCCGGCCCAGTCGCCGCCGAGGCGCACCGACGGCAGCGGGCTGACGACGGGGGTGACGACGAGCTCGTCGGCGCTCGCGAACGACCGGCTCAGCTCGCACAGCCCGAAGGGGTCGGTCAGCCGCACCGACAGCGGCCCGACGAGGAAGCGGCCACGCACGTCGGAGCGCACGGGGTAGCTCACGTCGCGCACGCCCTGCGGCTCGACCCGGTCGAGGACGAAGCGCGGCCGCCCGCCGAGGGTGTAGGGGAGCGCGTCCTCCATGAGCAGCACCCCGCTGGGCAGCCGGGAGACGTTGTCCAGTCGTAGCCGCACCGTCGCGGGCCGCCCTGCCTCCACCCGGCCCGGGTCGAGGCGGCGGGTGCAGGCGAGGCGGTAGCGGGTGCGGGCGACGACGGCGACGGCTGCGAGCGGCAGCGCGACGAGGAAGACCGCCGCGCGCAGCAGGTCGCGCTGGCCGAGCAGAACGGCGCAGACCGCCAGCGCCAGGCCCGCAGCGAGCAGGCAGCGGCCGCGGGTGGTGAGGCCGCCAAGGGCCGCGCGGGCTCCGCTCACGAGCAGCTCACCGACGCCGAGCGGCAGAGGTCGTGCCGGGCAGCGGGATGCGCGAGACGAGTTCGGCGACCACGGCCTCGGGAGTACGCCGCGAGACCTGGGCCTCGGCGGTCGGCAGCAGCCGGTGCGCGAGCACGGGACCGGCGAGCTCCTGGACGTCGTCGGGCAGGACGTAGTCGCGACCGTCGAGCGCGGCCTGCGCCCGGGCCGCACGGACCAGCTGCAGCGTCGAGCGCGGCGAGGCGCCGAGGCGGAGCTCCGGTGCGCTGCGCGTGGCCGTGACGAGGTCCACGACGTAGCCCTTCACCTCGTCGGACAGGTGGATGCCGCGCACGACCTCGATGAGCTTGCGGACCTCGAGGGCGTCGGCGACCGGCTCGAGGTCGTCGAGCGGGTCGGCGCCGCCGTGGGTGTCGACCATGAGCATCTCGGCGGCGGCGGACGGGTAGCCCATCGACACCCGCGCGGTGAAGCGGTCGCGCTGGGCCTCGGGCAGCGGGTAGGTGCCCTCCATCTCGATGGGGTTCTGCGTCGCGACCACCATGAAGGGCGTCTCGAGGACGTAGGTCACGCCGTCGACCGAGACCTGCCGCTCCTCCATCGCTTCGAGCAGCGCCGACTGCGTCTTGGGCGACGCGCGGTTGATCTCGTCGCCGACCACCAGGTTGGCGAAGACCGCGCCCGGCTTGAACTCGAACTCGCGGGTCTCCTGGTTGTAGACCGACACGCCCGTCACGTCCGACGGCAGCAGGTCGGGCGTGAACTGGATGCGCCGCACCGAGCAGTCGATCGAGCGGGCGAGCGCCTTGGCGAGCATCGTCTTGCCGACACCGGGGACGTCCTCGATGAGCAGGTGGCCTTCGGCCAGCAGCACCACGATCGCGAGCCGGACGGCGTCGGGCTTGCCCTCGATGACCTGCTCGATGTTGGCGCTGATGCGCCCGGTCGACTCGAGCAGGTCGTCGAGGCCGGTGCTGCTGCCAGTGCTGCCGGTGCTGGTGCGGCGTGCCACTCGGGGTCCTCCAGGGCGGGGTCGGGTTGGCTGCGCCACGGGGTGCGGGCGACAGGCGCCATCGTCGCACCTGACGGGCGACCTGGCGGGGCAGGTGCACCGGGCTCGCAGAGTCCGACGAGCCGGACCCCACCCGCGTTCCCCACCCCACCCCACCCCGTCCGCAGCACCCCTCCACTGCGCCCCCCACTGCTCACCCCACTGCGCCCCACCTGCAGCGGCGACGGGCGGGGCGCACGCGTGGGCGCCCCGCTCACGGCCTCCGGCGTACGCCTGGTCCGTGCCGTGGGGAGCCACGATCCTGCGAGCTCGCCCCACCCCCCTTCCACCCGTCCTGACCTGCGCATTCATGGTCGTCCGGGCTCAGGTTCTCGGCAGGACACCCTTGACGATGGGGGAAAGTGGAGTAACGTGGAGCGCACGGGAGGCAGGCTCCCGTGTGGGGCGGAGGAGGGGGCCGTGTTCCTCGGCACCCACACCCCGCGCTTGGACGACAAGGGCCGGCTCTTCCTGCCGGCCAGGTACCGGGACGAGGTGGCGGGCGGCGTGGTGATCACGAAGGGGCAGGAGAACTGCCTGTTCGTCTTCACGCGACCCGAGTTCGCCACGCGCGCCGAGGCCCTGCAGGCCGCGCCGCTGTCGGCGAAGAGCGCTCGCGACTACGCCCGCATCTTCTTCGGCTCGGCCTTCGACGAGGTGCCCGACAAGAACGGCCGCATCTCCATCCCGGCCGGGCTGCGCAGCTACGCCGGCCTCGACCGCGACGTCGTCGTCGTGGGCGCCAACACCCGTCTCGAGATCTGGGACGCGGCCGCCTGGGCCGACTACGAGACCGCGCAGGAGCAGGCCTTCTCGACGCTGGAGGAGGAGGTGCTGCCCGGCGTCTTCTGACCGTCCCTCGCTCGCGGCCTCCACCCGCTCCTCCACCTGGCGCACCTTCCCCGGCGCCAGGCGAGGGAGCGGGCGGGGACCGGGAGCAAGAGCCGGATCCGCACACCAGTACGACAGCGCCACCCCTGGACCGCGAAGCCGGGGGAACACCGACAGCAGAGGGTCGAGATGACGTCGCAGGGGGGCACCGACGGTGGGCACGCCCACGTGCCCGTCCTGCTCGACCGCTGCCTCGCGCTTCTCGCCCCGGCGCTGCTCGCGCCCACTGACGTCGTCGTCGACTGCACGCTCGGCATGGGCGGTCACGCGGAGGCGCTGCTCACCCGCACGCCGGCCCGCCTCATCGGCCTCGACCGCGACCCGGAGGCCCTGCGCCGCTCGGGTGAGCGGCTCGCCCCCTTCGGCGAGCGGGCCACGCTGGTCCACGCCGTCTACGACGAGCTGCCGCGGGTCCTCGCCGACCTCGGCCTCGACCGCGTCTCGGGCGTGCTGTTCGACCTCGGCGTCAGCTCGCTGCAGCTCGACGAGGCCGACCGCGGCTTCGCCTACTCCCAGGACGCGCCGCTCGACATGCGGATGGACCCCACCCGCGGCATCACCGCGGCCGAGGTCGTCAACACCTACGACGGCCGCGCGCTGGCCAAGGTGCTCAAGGAGTACGGCGAAGAGCGGTTCGCGTCGCGGATCGCCGACGCGATCGTGCGAGAGCGCGCCGTCGCTCCGCTGACCTCGAGCGCCCGGCTCGCGGAGCTGGTCCGCGACGCGGTGCCTGCGGCGACCCGGCGCACCGGTGGCCACCCCGCCAAGCGGACCTTCCAGGCGCTGCGCATCGAGGTCAACGACGAGCTCGGTGTGCTGCGTCGGGCTGTCCCCGCCGCGCTCGACGCCCTGCGGGTCGGTGGGCGGGTCGTGGTCATGAGCTACCAGTCGCTCGAGGACAAGATCGTCAAGGCGGAGCTCGTCGCGCGCTCGACCTCCGACGTGCCCGTCGACCTGCCCTTCGTCCCGGAGGGGTCGCAGCCCGAGCTGCGGCTGCTCGTGCGCGGCTCCGACAAGGCGTCCGACGCCGAGATCGCCGACAACCCGCGGGCCCAGTCGGTCCGGCTGCGCGCGGCCGAGCGCCAGAGGGAGGCCGCGTGACCGCCCCCGCC
>JAUYQP010000020.1 GCA_030697205.1 Mycobacteriales bacterium | reverse complement strand
CCCCCCGCCCCCCCCCCCCCCCCCCCCCCCCCCCCCCCCCCCCCCCCCCGGTATGGGGTGGCTTCCCGCGGGGTGCCGGCCCGGCACACGCGGCGTAAAGCCACCCAATCGGCCGGAGGAAGGCGGCGGAGAGCGCTGGGGCGCAGTGGCTGCGGGTCAGTCGCGGAAGTGCTCCAGGACGGCGCGCTCGAAGTCGGCCTTGCGCTCGACCTGCACCCAGTGGCCGCAGCGGCTGTAGATGCGCAGGTCGCACTTCGGCATCCGGCGGGCTGGCAGCAACGCGCCCTCGACGGGAGCGACCCGGTCGTCGCGGCCCCAGCACAGCAGCACCGGCTGCTTGATGCGGTGCACCTCTGCCCACAGCGGCACGTCGCCGGACAGCCGCGGGTCGTAGAAGGTGGCGTAGGCGTCCTGCAGGTTCTTCACCGCACCCGGCGCGGTCGCGGCAGCGAAGCGCGCCTCGATCAGCTCGTCGGTGAGGCGTCGCTGGTCGAACAGCATCGTCTTCAGCCACGCGACGATCCGCTCGCGCGTCGGGTCAGCGTTGAACTCCATCAAGCGGGTGATGCCCTCGGACGGCGACGGCCCGAGGATCGGCACACCAGTGCCACCGGGCCCGTTGAGCAGCAGTGTGCTGACCCGCGACGGGTGGTCGAGAGTGAGCCGCGTCGCGACGTCGCCGCCCATCGAGTTGCCGACCAGGCCGACCTGCTCGAGTCCGAGCGCATCGAGCAGCCCGACGACGGCGTCCTTGCTGATGTCGAGGTAGCTCCGGTCGTAGACCTCGGGTCGGCCTGACCCACCGAAGCCGACCTGGTCGACGACGATCGCGCGGATTCCGGACAGCTCCGGCAGGTTGGCGCCGAAGTTGCCCCACCCGGTGACCCCAGGGCCGGAACCGTGCAGGAACACCACCGGCGGCCCGTCGCCGACGTCGTGGAAGGCGACGTCGTGACCGGCGACCTGGACGACCTTGCGGGTGCCCTCGGCAGTGGGCTCGCTCACGAGCGCTCGGCCACGATCTCGAGCGCGATGTCGATGAGCTGGTCCTCCTGGCCGCCGACGAGCTTGCGCGCTCCCGCCCGGATGAGCAGCTCCGCACCGCTGACGTCGTACCTCGTCGCGAGCCGGTCGGCGTGCTTGAGGAAGGAGGAGTAGACCCCGGCGTAGCCCATGGTCAGCGACAGCCGGTCGAGCAGGCACTCCCCGTCCATGACAGGGCGCACGACGTCCTCCGCGGCATCGATGATCTTGCGTACGTCGATGCCTGTCGTCACGCCGAGCTTCGCGCAGACCGCGACGAACCCCTCCACGGGCGTGTTGCCCGCACCGGCTCCGAAGCGGCGGGTCGAGCCGTCGATCTGCTGCGCGCCGGCGCGGGCGGCGTAGACGGAGTTGGCGATGCCCATCCCGAGGTTCTCGTGGCCGTGGAAGCCGACCTGCGCGTCGTCGCCCAGCTCGGCGACGAGCGCCGCCACCCGGTCGTAGGTCTGCTCCATGATGAGCGCGCCCGCGGAGTCGACGACGTAGACGCACTGGCAGCCGGCGTCGGCCATGATGCGGGCCTGTCGCGCGAGCTCCTCGGGCGTCGTCGAGTGGCTCATCATCAGGAAGCCCACGGTCTCCAGGCCCAGCTCGCGGGCAAGCCCGAAGTGCTGGCGCGACACGTCGGCCTCGGTGCAGTGCGTGGCAATCCGGCAGATCTGACCGCCCGCGTCCTGGGCCGCGCGGATGTCGTCCTTGGTGCCGAGGCCCGGCAGCATGAGGAAGGCGATCTTGGCCTGCTTCGCGGTCTTCACCGCCGCGCGGATCAGGTCGAGCTCGGGGGTGTGGCTGAAGCCGTAGTTGAACGACGAGCCCCCGAGGCCGTCGCCGTGGGTGACCTCGATGACGGGCACGCCCGCGTCGTCGAGCGCCGCCACGATGTCGACGACGTGCTCGAGGGTGAACTGGTGCCGCTTGGCGTGCGAGCCGTCGCGCAAGGAGGAGTCGGTGACCCGCAGGTCGAGGGTGTCGCTGTAGGTCCGCAGGACCGTCTCGGGCATCACCATCGTCAGACCCCCAGCTTCGCCGCGGCGAGGACGTCGCCGACGCGAGCCGCGGCGGCGGTCATGATGTCGAGGTTGCCGGCGTAGGGCGGGAAGAAGTCGCCGGCTCCCTCGACCTCGAGGAAGACCGCGACGCGGGCCATGCCGCCGTTGACGTCGGACGGGTCGTCGAACTGCGGCTCGCGGGCGCGGTAGCCGGGGACGTAGGCCTGCACGTCCTTGACCCGGTCCTCGATGGCCTTGGCGACCAGGTCGCGGTCGGCGTCCTCGGGGATGGAGCAGAAGACCGTGTTGCGCATGAGTGGCGGCGGGTCGGCCGGGTTGAGGATGATGATCGCCTTGCCGCGCTCGGCGCCACCGACGACCTCGATGCCGCGCGACGTCGTGCGGGTGAACTCGTCGATGTTGTCGCGGGTGCCGGGACCCGCGCTCTTCGACGACACCGACGCGACGATCTCGGCGTACCTCACCGGGACCACGGACGAGATGGCGTGCACCATCGGGATGGTGGCCTGGCCGCCGCAGGTGACGAGGTTGAGGTCGTCGGCGTCAAGGTTGTCCATCATGTTGGCGGCCGGCACGACGTAGGGGCCGAGCGCCGCGGGCGTGAGGTCGATCGCCTTGATGCCGGCCTCGCGGTAGCGCGGGGCGTTGGCGCGGTAGACGTAGGCGCTGGTGGCCTCGAAGAGCAGGTCGGGCTTCTCGTCCTGCGCGAGCAGCCAGTCGACGCCCTCGGCCGACGCCTCGAGCCCGAGGTCCTTCGCGCGACGCAGGCCCTCGGAGTCGGGGTCGACGCCGATCATCCAGCGCGGCTCGACGAGCTCGGAGCGCTGCAGCTTGTAGAGCAGGTCGGTGCCGATGTTGCCGGACCCGACGATGGCTGCGGTGAGCTTCGCCATGGGACTCCCTAGGAGAACGTGAGGTGGACGGACCCGAGTCCGCTGAACGTGGCGAGGACGTCGTCGCCTGGGCCGACGTCGTAGGCGCGGGTGCAGGAGCCGGGCAGCACGACGTGGCCGGCCTCGAGCCGGACGCCGAACGACGCGACCTTGCGGGCCAGCCAGGCGACGGCGATGGTCGGGTCGCCGAGCACCGCGTCGGAGCGGCCGGTGGCGACCTCGGCGCCGTTGATCGACAGCACGGCGTCGATGGCGGTGAGGTCGAGCTCGTCGGGCTTGACGCGCTGCTCCCCCAGGACGACGCCGCACGACGAGGCGTTGTCGGCGATGGTGTCGGTGAGCCCGATCTTCCAATCGGCGATGCGGCTGTCGATGAGCTCGATGGCCGGGGCGACGAAGTCCGTGCACCGCAGCACGTCCTCGACGGTGCAGCCCTCCCCCGGCAGGTCGTCGCCGAGCACGAAGCCGACCTCGACCTCGACCCGCGGCAGCAGGAAGCGGCCGGTGGGGATCGGGGCGTCCTCGGTGTAGACCATGTCGGACAGCAGGTGGCCGTAGTCGGGCTCGTCGACGCCCATCATCTCCTGCATGGCCTTCGACGCCAGGCCCACCTTGTGGCCGTGGACGGTCGCGCCGGCGGCCAGCCGGCGGCGGATGCCGATGAGCTGGATCTCGTAGGCGTCGACCACGTCGATCGCGGCCCAGGTCTGGGCCAGCGGCGGGATCGCGACCTGGGTGGCCTCGGCGACCCGCAGCGCCTCCGCGGCCTCGTGGCGCTCGGTGTCGGAGAGAGTCACGACTCGAGCCCGAAGGAGCCCTTGAAGAACAGCAGCGGCCCGACCTCGCGGTGGGTGACGAGCTCGCGCACCCTGCCGATGACGACGTCGTGGTCGCCGGCGGGATGGACCGCCTCGACCGTGCAGTGCACCGTCGCGAGGACACCGTCGAGCGACGGGCCCCAGGGCGTCTCGTGCCAGTCGAGCCCGGCGAACTTGTCACCGCCGCTGGTCGCGAAGCGCAGGCACAGCTCGGTCTGGTCCTCGGCGAGCACGTTGACGCTGAAGGCGCCGGCGGCGCGGATGCGGGGCCAGGTCGAGGAGGTGTGGGCCGGGCAGAAGAGCACCAGCGGCGGGTCGAGCGACACCGAGGTGAAGGACTGGCAGGCGAAGCCCACCGGCTCGCCGTCGTCGAGCCCGGTCACGATCGTCACGCCCGAGGCGAAGTGACCCATGACCCGGCGCATCTCGGCAGGTTCGACCGCAGGGTCGATGCTGTGCTCCACGACGGTCACGATGCACCACCGCCCCAGCGGTGGCCCCACACGCTGTCCTTGGTGATGTCCTCGGCGACGTAGTCGGTCTCCGACACCCGCAGGCCGAAGCAGCCCAGCTCGATGTCGAAGCCGCTCGGGGTCGCGACGTAGAACGACACCATCTGGTCGTTGGTGTGGCGCCCGAGCGTCGACGACAGCGGGAACTTCCGCTTCTGCAGGCGGTCCAGCGCTCGGCCGACGTCGTCGAGCTCCTCCACCTCGACCATGAAGTGGATGATCCCGTTGTCCTGCGGCCACGGGGCCAGGGCGAGGGCGTGGTGGCGCTCGTTGCAGGACAGGAAGCGCAGGAAGAGCCGGGCGTCGGGGGCGGCGCCCGGCATGCCCGGCGGCAGCCGGAAGGCACCGCGCGACCGGAAGCCCAGCACCTGGGTGTAGAAGTCGTAGGCGTCCTCGGCGTTCGTCGTGGGCAGGACGACGTGGCCGAGGCCCTGCCCGCCGGTGAGGAAGCGCGCGCCGTAGGTGGTCGAGAGCTTGTCGTGCACGAGCGAGGCGCCGTGGAAGACCTCCAGCGAGGTGCCGCTCGGGTCCTCGGTGAAGACCAGCTCCTGCACCCGCCGCTCGTCGGCCTCCGCGCCACTCGCGACCTTCACCGGGGCACCGGAGTCCTCGAGCTGACGGACGACGGCCCGCCAGGTCTCGCGGTCACGGACCTCCCACCCGACGGTGACGAGCCGGTCGGTCGTCCCGGGGTGCACGACGACGCGGTAGGGCCGGTCGTCGATGCGCAGGTAGAGCGCGGCCGGGTCGGGGCCCTTGCCCACGACCATGCCGAGCACGTCCACTGCCAGCTCGCGCCAGCGGTCGAGGTCGGTGGTCTCGACGACGAGGTAGCCCAAGGAGTGGACCCCGGACAGGCCGACCGCGTTGAGGGAGGCGCCCATCAGACCATCGCGTCCTCGATCGGCAGGCCGAAGGCCCCCTTGCCGTACATCGCGAGCCAGCGCTCGGTGTCGTTGGCGGCGTGGACGGAGCCGGCGTTGGCGTCGCGCCAGGCCCGCTCGATCGGGTTGCCGCTCTTGAGGGAGTGCCCGCCGGAGTTCTTGAACAGCAGGGCGATCGCCTCGACCGAGCGCTCGGTCCCGCGCACCTGGTCGCGCCGGGCGCGCAGCCGCAGCTCCATCGGGATGTCCTCACCCGCGTCGGCGTAGCGCATCTCCTCGCGGATGTTGCGCTCGAGCTGGAGCCAGGCCGCGTCGATCTCCGAGGCCGCCCGGGCGACACGCACGTGCGCGAAGCCGTCGCCGGAGACCTTCTGGCCGCCGTAGGAGATGCGGACCCGCTCCTGCATGCGGTCGATGTGGGCCTCGTAGGCGCCCTCGGCGATGCCGATGATCGGCGCGGTGATGGTGTTGGAGAAGACCGTGCCGAAGGGCAGCCGGTAGAGCGGCGCGGTGTTGACCTTCTGGCCCGGGCAGCGCAGCGCGCCGACGTCGTTGAACGACAGCGTGCGGTGCGCCGGCACGAACATCTTGTCGATGATGATGTCGTTGCTGCCGGTGCCGCGCAGGCCGACGACGTCCCACACGTCGTCGATCACGTAGTCGCTGCGCGGGACGAGGATGGTGAGGAAGTCGACCGGCTTGCCCTCGGGACCCATGACCAGCGCGCCGAGCAGCACCCACGCGCAGTGGTCGCTGCCGGAGGAGAACGACCAGCGACCGGTGCACTCGTAGCCGCCGTCGACCGGGGTGAGCTTGCCGGTCGGGGCGTACGACGAGGACGCGAGGGTCGAGCTGTCCTCGCCCCAGACCTCCTGCTGGGCCTCGACCGGGAACAGGCCGAGCTGCCACGGGTGGACGCCCACGATCGACGACACCCAGCCGGTCGACCCGCAGGCGCCCGCGATCGTCTTGACGACCTCGTAGAAGTCGACCGGGTCGGCCTCGAAGCCGCCGAACGCCTTGGGCTGGAGCATCCGGAAGACGCCGGCCTCCTGCAGCTCGGCGATCGACTCGACGGGGACCTTGCGGTCGCGCTCGGTCTGGCTGGCGCGCTCCCGGAAGCCGGGGAGCAGGTCAGTGACCGCGGAGAGGACCTTGTTGGTCATTGGCGCGTGCCCTTCGAGCGACGTGAGGGAGCCGATGCGCTGACGGTAGGCCCGGCCCCGGGACCCTGCGCACCCGTGTCCCGCTGAGCAGGACACGGCCGGGGCGGTGCTGTCGGCCCGCTGCGTCCGACGGTAGAACGTGTTGCACCCTGATCGCCAGGGCGGGCACGAGAGGGGTACGACGTGGTCCTGGAGCGCTTCCGGCTCGACGGGAAGGTCGCGGTGGTCACCGGCGCCGGACGCGGCATCGGCGCGGCGAGCGCGCTGGCACTGGCGGAGGCGGGCGCCGACGTCGTGCTGTCGGCGCGCACCGTGGACCAGCTGCAGGTCGTCGCGGAGCAGGTCGAGGCCCTCGGACGGCGGGCACTCGTCGTACCTGCTGACCTCGCCGACCTCGACTCCGTCGCTGCGCTGGTCCCCGCGACGGTCGAGGCCTTCGGGCGGCTCGACGTGGTCGTCAACAACGTCGGCGGCTCGATGCCCAAGGCCTTCGACCGCACCAACGCGCGCTTCCTCGAGGAGGCGTTCCACTTCAACGTCACCACCGCCCACGTCCTCACCCGCGCCGCGCTCCCCCACCTGCTGGCCGACGGGGGCGGGTCGGTCGTCAACATCTCGAGCGTGATGGGCCGCGTGGCCGGTCGCGGCTTCGTCGCCTACGGCACCGCCAAGGCCGCCCTCGCCCACTGGACCCGGCTCACCGCCCGCGACCTGTCCCCGAAGGTGCGCGTCAACGCCATCGCGGTCGGCTCGATCGCGACGAGCGCGCTGGAGATGGTCGTCAACGACGACGGGCTGCGGACCGCGATGGAGCAGAACACCCCGCTGCGGCGCATCGGCGATCCCGACGAGATCGCCGCCACCGTGCTCTTCCTCGCCTCACCCGCCGGCGGCTACGTCACCGGCAAGGTCATCGAGGTCGACGGCGGGCTCGAGGGCGCCAGTCTCGACATGGGCATCCCGGACCTCTGAGCCCCACCCCGAGAAGGAGCACGTCATGACCTACCGCGTCGTCGCTTGGAGCACGGGCAACGTCGGCCGCCACGCCATCGCCGGGATCGACGCCCGACCCGACCTCGAGCTGGTCGGCGTGTGGGTGTCCAACCCCGACAAGGCCGGCAAGGACGCCGGTGAGCTCGCGGGCCTCGGGCGGTCCCTCGGTGTCGCCGCGACGACGAGCGTCGAGGAGGTGCTCGCCCTCGCGCCAGACTGCGTCGTCAACACCGCGATGGCCGACCACCGCATCTTCGAGGCGCTCGGTGACCTCGAGACCCTGCTGCGCGCGGGCGTCAACGTCGTCGCGAGCGGCCCGGTGTTCCTGCAGTACCCCAGCGGCGTGGGCGAGGGACTCGCCGAGGGCGTCCGCAAGGCGGCCGCCGACGGCGGCGCGTCGCTGTTCGTCAACGGCATCGACCCGGGCTTCGCCAACGACTGGATGCCGCTCGCGCTCACCGCGATCAGCGAGCGCATCGAGGAGGTCCGCTGCGTCGAGATCCTCAACTACAACACCTACGACCAGGGGATGATCCTGTTCGACGTCATGGGCTTCGGCCGGCCCATGGACGACATCCCGATGCTGCTGCAGCCCGGCGTGCTGTCCATGGCGTGGGGCTCGGTCGTCCACCAGATCGCCGCCGGTCTCGACGTCGTGCTCGACGAGGTCGTCGAGTGGTACGAGCGCGAGCCGGCCCACACCACCTTCGAGGTCGACAGCGGCACCATCGAGCAGGGCACCGTCGGCGCCCTGCACTTCGAGCTGCGCGGCATGAAGGACGGCAAGACCGTCGTCGTGCTCGAGCACGTGACCCGGCTGCACGACGACCTGGGCAAGCAATGGCCCCAGCCCGCGGGCCACGGCTGCTACCGCGTCGTCGTCACCGGCGAGCCGAACTACACCCTCGACCTGCAGCTGATGGGCACCGACGGCGACCACAACACCGCCGGACTCAAGGCCACCGCGATGCGCCTGGTCAACGCCGTGCCCGCCGTCGTCGAGGCCGCACCCGGTCTCGTCACCGCGCTGGACCTCCCGCTCATCACCGGCAAGGGCCTCGTCGTCACCTGACGCGGCACCACCGAGGCGCCCGGGCTGGCACGATGCGCGCCATGGACTGGACCCACCTGGTGACCCTGGACGTGACCGGCCGCCCGGCGACGACCGGCTCGCCGCAGGCCGCCCCGTGGACGGAGGCCGTGCGCGAGGCCGTCGTCGACTCCGAGGTGGAGGTCGTCGACGGCCGCTTCTCGGTGCGGCTGGAGTTCCGGCTCGCGCCGACGTCGCGGGTCACCGATGCCGAGGACCTGCAGCACCTCGTCGGGCCGGTCCTCGACGGGCTCGAGGGCGTCTTCGGCACCGTCCTGTGGGCCGGTGAGCAGCGCCCGCTCGACGACCGCGTCGACCACCTCGAGGCGTGGAAGCGCCCGCTCGAGCCGGGCGAGGAGCCCGGCGTCGCCGTGGAGGTCTGGACCCGCTAGTGGTGTGTCGCGCATTTGAGTAACTAGTTCTGCGATAGTGTTCGTAGATGACCGCAGCTGCCGATTCGTTGGTGATGTCGCAGGGCCAGCGAGAGTCGCTGGAGAAGGTCGCGAAGTCCAAGACTGCGGCGCATCG
>JAUYQP010000019.1 GCA_030697205.1 Mycobacteriales bacterium | reverse complement strand
CGCGGGGGCTCCGGGCGGGCGGCCGGTGGCCGAGCGCGACCCGCTGCCTGCCGCCTATCGTGGGCGGCGTGATCCCCAGCGTCGTGCGCACCCGAGCCGTGCGCGCCGCCGTGGCGGCGGTGTTGATGGGCGGGCTGCTGGGCGCGTGCGGCGGGGGGAGTCCCGAGGCCGCCTCGAGCCCGACCCCCACGCCCGTGCCGCAGACCGAGGCGCCGGTGCCGACGCCGACGGCCTGCCCGGGTGCGGCCGGCAAGGCCGGCTTCGCGTGGCCCAAGGGCGTGCCGGCCGACCTGCCGGTGCCTCCGAGCGGCACCCTCGGCGAGCAGCGGGTGACGGCCGACGGCCTGCAGATCGTGCAGTTCAGCACCACGACGTCGCTGCGCGAGGGCGTGGTCTTCCTCGTCGACAACCTCGCGAAGACCGGTTACACGCTGGGCCGCGGTGACGCCGAGCAGACCGAGGCCGACGCGCCCTTCGTCAAGGCCGACCTGCGCGGGGTCTTCCGCATGATCAGCCGCAGCACCTGCCAGACCGACTGGCTGCTCGCGCTGACCCGGCGCACGACGGGTGGCACCGGCAGCCCGCTGCTGCCGATGCGCCCGGGCGCCGGGAGCCCGTCGCCGCTGCCCTTCGGCTGACCGGTGGACGTCGGGGTCCTGCTGCAGGCGCTGCTGACCGGGCTCGCCTCCGGTGCGGTCCTCGGCCTGGTCGCGCTCGGCTTCACCCTGGTCGCCGGGACGGTGCGCGTCCTGCACCTCGCCCACGGTGACGTCGCGGTCGCGGCGGTCCTCACCGCGGTGCTCGTCGTCGTCGGTCGCACCCCGGTCGCGACGCGGCTCGACGGGGCGCAGGCGGCGGCGCTCGTCACGGTCGCGCTGGCCGTGGGGGCCGCGCTCGCCGCGGCGGTCGCCGTTCTCGTCGTACGCCCTGCCCTTGCCGACCCCAGCCGGGGGCGTGCGGGCGATGCCCTCGCGTGGGTTGCGGGTGGGGTCGCGGCCGGGCTGCTGCTGCGCGAGCTGCTGGGACTGGCGCTGCCACAGGAGGCCTACGCCGTCCCCGACCCGCTGGGGCTCGACCGGCTGCAGGCGCTCGACCTGCCGGGGGGTGCGGTGCTCGCGGGTCGGGTCCCGGCGGTGCTCGTGCTGGCGCTGGTGCTCGGCGTCGTGGCGGAGCGGGTGCTGGTCCTGTCTCGGTTCGGCAAGGCGCTGCGGGCGGTCGCCGACGACGCCGACGCGGCGTCGCTGTGCGGGGTGCCGGCCCGGCGCGTGGTCCTGGTCGCGTTCGTCGCCGCGGGCCTGCTCGCGGGGGTCGCCGGGCTGCTCGACGCCACGGCCAGCGCCCGCGCGGTCGCCGTCGACGACGGGGTGCTGCTCGGCCTCGCGGCCGTCGCGGCGGCGCTGATCGGCGGGCTGGGCAGCCTGCGCGGGGCGCTCGCCGGCGGGCTCGCCGTCGGGGTCGCGAAGTCGGTGGCCGTGACCTACCACGGGGGTGAGTGGGCGCAGATCGTGCCGCTGGGGCTGCTCGTCGCGGTGGTCGCCCTTCGGCCCGAGGGGCTGCGCCGGTGATCGAGCTCGCGCAGGCGCTGTGGCTGCTCGTCGCCGCCCTCGGTCTCGCGCTGCCGGTGTCGTGGGCCCGGCTGCCGGTGCTCGGTCAGGGCGCCTTCGTCGCGGTCGGCGGCTTCGGCACGGCGCTGCTGTCCGAGCACGTCCCCGTCCTCGCGGCGGTCGTGCTGTCGGTGGTGCTCGCCGGCCTCCTCGGCCACCTCGTCGCGCTCGGCGCCGCGCGGCTCGAGGGGGCCACCCTCGCGCTCGGCACGTGGGCGCTGGCGTGGCTGGTCTACGAGGCGCTGCAGGCCTTCCCGGACCGCTTCGGTGGCAGTCAGGGGCTGGTCCGCGAGTCGCCGGCGCAGATCCGCTCGGAGCTGCTCGGCGTCGAGGTCGCCCTCACCCCGGCCTGGCACGTCGGGCTCGCCGGCGGCCTGTGCCTGCTGCTGGTCGGCGCCCTGATCAGGCTCGGCCGTGGCCCCGCCGGACGCGACCTCGCGGCGCTGCGCACCGACCCCGTCCTCGCCGCGTCGCTCGGCGTGCCCGTCGCGGCACGCCGCCGCGCGGTCCTCACCGCCAGCGCCGCCCTCGGCGGGCTGTCCGGCGCGGGCACCTGCCTGCTGCTCGGCCTCGTCGCCACCGAGGACGTCAGCCCGCTGCTGTCGCTGCAGCTGCTCGTCGCGGTCCTCGTCGGAGGCACCGCGACCTGGTGGGGACCGGTCCTCGGCGTCGCGCTGCTCACCGCGCTGCCCGAGGTCGCCGACGGTCTCGCGGACCTGCTCGGCGTCGCCCCCGAGCGCGCGCGGGGTGCCCTGACGGCCGCGCTGCTCGTGGCCGTCCTCGCCGCCCGCGCTCTGCTGCCCGCCCGACGAGCGCGTACGCCGAAGGTCGTCGACCTCCCGCTGCCCGACCCGCCCGGCGAGCGCCCCGAGTGGCGCCACGAGCTGCTGCGCGTGACCGACGCGCGGGTGGCCTTCGGTGCGGTGCAGGCCCTCGACGGCGTCGACCTCGTGCTGCGGGCAGGTGAGGTCCACGCCGTCATCGGGCCCAACGGCTCAGGCAAGTCGACGCTGCTGCGGGTGCTGGCCGGGGAGCTCCCCGGCGACGTGGAGGTCGCCGGGGTGCCGGTGCGCGCGCGGCTTGAGGACCGCGTCGTCGCGGGCGTCGCCCGCACCCCGCAGGCGACTGTCGTACCCGCCGGACTCACCGTGCGCCAGCAGGTCGCCATCGGCGCGCGTGGCGGCTCGCGTCCCCGGCAGGCGGTGCTGCGCCACCTGCTCGCCACGCCGACGTCGCGCCTCGCCGCCGCCGTCCAGCGCCGGGTCGTCGACCGCGCGCTCGCTCTTACCGGGCTCGCCCACGTCGCCGACGCGCCGGCGGCGACCCTCACCGTCGGCGAGCAGCGCCGGCTGCAGGTCGCCCGTGCGGTCGCCACCGGTGCGCCGGTGCTGCTGCTCGACGAGCCCGCCGCCGGGACGACCGCGGGTGAGCGCGGCAGACTGGTCGACGTGCTGCGTCAGCTGGTCGGGGACGGTCGGGCCGTCCTGCTCGTCGAGCACGACATGCGCCTCGTCTCCTCCGTCGCCGACCGGGTCACCGTCCTCGACGCCGGCACCGTCATCGCGAGCGGCCCCCCGGCCGCCGTGCGCGCCGACCCCGCGGTCCAGCAGGCCTACCTGGGGGTGTCGTGAGGCTCCTCCCCGCGCTGGCTGTCGCTGTCGCCCTGACCGCCTGCACCACCGACACCGCCGCGCCGCCAGGAGACACCGCGCTCGTCGTCGTCTCCGCACCGCTGACGTCGCAGCCCTGGATCGGCGACTTCGTCCGGCGCGGAGCGGAGCTCGCCGCCAAGGAGGTCAACGCCGACGGCGGCCGGCAGTTCCGCGTCGAGGTCCTCGACAACGGCGGGTCGCCGCAGCAGGCCGTCGCCAACGCCCGCACCGCGGTCGACAAGGGCGCCGTCGCGCTGGTCACCGACGGCGTCGGTGTGGTCGCCGTCTCCGACGTCACCGATCCCGTCGACCTGCCGGTCTTCGTCGTCTTCGAGGGCGGTGCGTCGATCGTCGACCCTGCGGAGCGGCCGACGCTGTTCCGCCTCGCGCCCGCCAACCGCTTCCTCGCGACCCGCCTCGGCGACTACCTGTCGGAGAAGGCGAAGGTCGTGTCGCTGCTCTCCGACGACTCCTCCTACGGCCGCGAGGGCGCGGTCGCGACCCGCGCCGGGCTGGCCCGCAACGAGGTCCGGCTCGCCACGGACACCACGCTGCCGAGTGGCGACGTGTCGGCGCAGGTCCTGGCGGCCAGGCGGGCCGGGGCGCAGGCGCTGGTGGTGTGGGCCCGCGCCGCGGGGGTCGCCGCGGTCCTGCGCGCCGCGCGGTCCGCCGGGTGGGACGTGCCGGTCTACAGCGGCCCGGCCGGCGAGGACCCGCTGGTGCGCCAGCGGCTCGCCGACAACCCCGACTGGGTCGACGGCCTCGTCTTCGTCAGCTTCCGCATCACCAGCGAGGTCGGGCCCGAGCCGTTCGCGGCCTACCGCGCGGCCTACGAGAAGGCCTACGGCGTCGACGGGATCGGTGTCACGGCCGCAGGCCGCGAGGTCGTCCAGCCACCGGACTGGTCGACGTACTCCTATGACGCCGTGAAGCTCGTCGACGCCGCCCTCGCGACGGGAAAGCCGCTCGTCGAGGCGCTCGAGTCGACCGTCATCACCGGGGCCAACGGCGACGAGCGCGGCTACGGCCCGACCGACCGCGAGGGCGTGTCGCCCGACGACATGTACTTCGCGCGCTTCGAGGACATGCGCTTCGCGCCGGTCACCGACGACATCCTGTCGACCAATCTGCCCACGGTGCCGCAGTAGGTGTGCGGGCGCTACGCGAGCTCGAGGGGCGCGGACTACCTGGCCGGCCACTTCGACGTCGAGGAGCCGCCGGAGGAGGAGCTCGTCCCGTCCTACAACGTGGCTCCGGCCGACCCCGTCTACGCCGTGCTGCAGCGGTCGTCCGGGCGACTGCTGAAGGTGTGCCGCTGGGGGCTGGTGCCGTCGTGGGCGACCGATCCGAAGGTGGGGGCGCGCTTCATCAACGCCCGTCAGGAGACCGTCGCCGAGAAGCCGGCCTTCCGCGCGGCCTACCAGCGGCAGCGCTGCCTCGTGCCGGCCGACGGCTACTACGAGTGGAAGGCCGAGGGAAAGGCCAAGCAGCCGTGGTACCTCACCGCGCAGGACCGCTCACCGCTGGCGATGGCGGGGCTCTACGAGGTCTGGAACCGCGAGCTCTGGACGGTCACGATCGTCACGACGAGCGCCCCCGACGAGCTCGGTGAGATCCACGACCGCACTCCGCTGCTGGTGCCGCGCGAGGCCTGGGCCCGCTGGCTCGACCCATCGGTGCCTGACCCGGGCGACCTGCTCGTCCCCGGCGTGGCAGGCCTTCTCGACGCCTGGCCGGTCTCCAAGGACGTGGGCAACGTCCGCAACGACCGCCCCGGCCTCGTCGACCCGGTCGCGCTCTTCTAGGACCGTCTCCAGAGCAGGGCGCCGTGCGCGAAAAGCAGCAGGACGGCGACCCCGGTGACGGCGAGCGGGCCCGGTCGCAGCGTCAGTCGCTCGGCGACCTCGGGCAGTGCAGCGGGCTCGGCGAAGGACAGCCGGAAGACGGTGCTCCCCGTGCCGGGCAGGTCCGCGCCGAGATAGGGGGAGTACGACGCTGCGCGCGCGCCCGCGGCGGCGCTCGCGACGAGCAGGTCCAGCGCGGCCCGCCGCGCGGAGGCGTCCGGGGCCGACCGCGCCCACTGCGCCCAGGAGGTGGCCGGTGCGGGAGGGGTGAGCGAGCGCGGGTCCAGGGCGGGTACGGCGGTGCCGCTCAGCGCGAGCCGTGCCGGTCCGGCGACCGCCACCGCCAGCTCGACCTGCTGCCCACCGGGCAGGGTGCCGACGAGCTGCGCGCCACCGGCGACGGCCGTCGCGCCAGGGCTCGTCGGGGTCACGCCCTCACCGGTCAGCGACAGGGCGAGGTTGAGCGGGACCGACTGCTCGCCCTGCGTGCGGCCGGCGGTGGCGACCTCGACCCGGGCGGGCAGACCGGCCCCCGCGGCGGGCAGCCGGGTCCCGAGCGGCTGAGCCCCGGGGACGTCTTTGCGCACCGGCCCGGCCGCGACCTCGAGCCGGGCCCGGTCGGTCACGGCCCGCAGCCGCAGCGCGTCGAGCACCGGGGCGAGCGAGGTCGCGGTGGCGTCGGTGCCGGCGGGCAGCTCGGTCGGCTGGACGGTCCTGTTGTCGACGACGACGCGGACGGTGCCGGGGCCCGGGACCGACGCGCCCGGACCGAGGGGTTGCGGCTGGCCGCCGGCGGGGGTGAAGGACGCGGTCACTGCGAAGGGCAGCCGCACCGCCTCGAGGCCCGCGTCGAGGGTGAGCAGCGCGGCCAGCTCCCGCTCGCCGGGGGAGAAGCCCTGCCAGACGACCGCCCCGAACTTCGTCACCGGGGGGTCGAGCTCACCGAGCGTGCGGGCCTGCCGGGCGGGGCCGCGCTCGCGGATCGCGTAGTCGCCCTCGCCGGTGAGCCGCAGCCGCTGCTCGAGCTCGACGACGGCCGGCCGGCCGGAGCCGTCGAGCCGCACGAGGACCACCTCGTCGTTGCGGACCGGTCCCGGTACGAAGGACTGCAGGCACCGGTCCGGCCGGCTGCCGACCGCGCTGCACAGCTCGACGCCCTGGGCGTCGGAGGTCAGCGGCGGCGGGAGCGGCATCGTCGCCGCGGCGGCGGGCGCGGCGGCCGCGACGGTCTGGACGAGCAGCACCGCTGCGACGAGGAGACCGGCAGTGACGCGCACGTCTCGAAGGCTAAAGGGCCGGTGCCTGGGTAGGAGGACTGCAGACGCGCCAGCAGGCGGGTCGACGCTGCATGCGAGGAGGCACGACGTGGACGCCCAGGAAGCCCGGACCCAGCTGGAGCAGGTGCTGCGGGAGCTCGACACCACCGCCGCGACCCTCGAGCGCGAGGACGCCGGCGAGTCCTCGGAGCTGAGCAACGTCGACCAGCACCCGGCCGACACGGCCAGCGAGATCTCCGAGCTGGACCGGGAGAACGCGATGCTCGAGCACGCTGTCGTCCAGCGCTCGGAGATCGAGGCCGCGCTGGCGCGCATCGAGGACGGCAGCTGGGGGACCTGCAGCGATTGCGGGAAGCAGATCCCGGCGGCTCGTCTCGCGGTCCGTCCCGAGGCCGCCCGCTGCGTCGACTGCCAGGCCGCCTTCGAGGCCGCGGCGGCCTGACAGGCTCTACGATCCGGGCGCATGAGGGGTGCTTGCGTCGCACGTCGCACGGTGTCCGCGCAGGTCGCCCTTGTCCTCACCCAGACACCGTCAGCCTGATCGGATGCCCGTCGAGCTGGCCGAGCTGGTCGTGCTCGACGCGGCCGCGCTGCAGGCCTGGCTGCTCGCGCACCACGAGACCTCCCCGGGGGTGTGGCTCGCGATCGGGAAGAAGGGCGGCACCGTCACGACCGTGACGTGGCAGGAGGCCGTCGACGAGGCGCTGTGCGTCGGGTGGATCGACGGGCAGACGCGCAAGCGCGACGAGCACGCCGCCTGGATCCGCTACACGCCGCGGCGGGCCCGCAGCATCTGGTCGCAGCGCAACGTCGCCCACGTCGCCCGGCTCGAGGCGGAGGGCCGGATGCAGCCCGCTGGCCGCGCTGCCGTCGCGGCCGCCCACGCCGACGGCCGATGGGCCGCGGCCTACGCGGCGCAGTCCGAGGCCGAGCTCCCGGCAGACCTCGCCGCCGCGATCGCCGCTGTGCCCGCGGCACAGGCGATGCTCGACGTGCTCACGAAGGTCAACCGCTTCGCCCTCATCCACCGCGTCGGCTCGGTGAAGCGCGCCGAGACCCGCGCGCGCAAGATCGAGGGGTACGTCGCGATGCTCGCGCGTCACGAGTCGATCCACCCGCAGCGGGCCCGGCCGCTGGCTTCCGGGTCGTAGGTCAGCTGCCGATCTCGCCGCTGCGCATCCGCCACGCGTCGGTCACGAGCTCGCGCAGGCGCCGCCGCCCGAGCGTCGGCAGCCGCACCAGCACCAGGGGCCATCCGTCGTACGCCGGGGTCGTGAAGAACAGGTCGGGCTCGCCCTTGAGCAGCGCCTGCTTCTCGGCCTCGTCGCCGACGTAGAGGACCGCGACGTCGGTGCGGATCGTGCGGGGTCGGCCGGGCTCGCGCTCCGGGTAGGACCAGCAGAAGCCCTTGCCCGCGACCCGGAAGTCGAAGCCCTCGCTGTCGATCTCGACGACGCCGTCGAGCGCAAGGGCGAGCTCCCGCACATCGTCGGCGTCGGCCACGGTCCCCCCTTCGTCGCGAGGTCGCCGACGCTACCCACGCCCTCCGACGCCCCCGCCCCGCAGTCCTGCCCCCACCCCCGCTTGTACGCGGCTGTCGGCGCTACCGGGCTCCGTAGAGCCGACAACCGCGTACAAGCGGAAGGGGGTTGGCCCGGAGCGGGAGGTGGGCGGGTCAGGGGCGGCGGGCGGAGGCGACGAGGTGGAGGCCGGTGGACTCGCCCTCGCGGCCGGCGGCCAGGGCGAGCTCGGTGCGGACCAGCGTCTCGAGGGCCTCCTCGCCGCCCTCGGTCATAGCCCGCTCGACCGCGGCGACGGACAGGACGGACCGGGGGCGCACCCACTCGACGTCCAGGCCGACCTCGGTGAGCAGCAGGTCCAGCTCCTCGGGCCAGAAGCAGCGGGTGACGGTGCCGTCGTCGGCGGGGACGAGCACGACGTCCGCTGAGGGCACGTCGGCGAGCTCGGCCCAGCGGCCGGAGTCGGCGAGGCGGGCGAGCCCCAGCACGAGGGACTCGACGACGATGAGCAGCCGGCCGCCGGGGCGCAGGACCCTGCGCAGGTCGGCAGCGGACACCTCAGCCGCGAGGCACATCGACAGCGCGCGGCCCTCACCGAGGACGGCGTCGAAGGACTCGTCGGCGAGCCAGTGCAGCGACCGGGCGTCGGCGCGCACGGTCACGAGCCGCCCTGGGCCGGCGACGTACTCGGGGCCGGACAGTCCGTCCGGGGGCAGCACGTGCACGACCTCGTGCCCGGCGGCGACGAGAACCTCGGCGTACGCCGCGACGCCTGAGACGTCGAGGACCCGCGAGGGGGAGACCGGCGCCCACGCGAGCAGCTGCGCCAAGGCGACGCGCTCGTAGAAGCGCCAGTAGTGCGACGCGGGCGCCGGGACAGGGGCGGTCACCTGAGCCTCCTACCCTCGCTGACGTGCCGGTCACACCCGTTCAGACGCCCCGAGGCACCGCCGAGCTCCACATCGACGAGGGCGAGCGCGGGTGGCTCGTCCTCGGCCACGGAGCCGGCGGCGGCGTCGACGCCCCCGACCTGCTGGCAGCGCGAGGCGGCGCGCTCGCCGCCGGGTGGGGCGTCGTGCGGGTCCAGCAGCCGTGGCGGGTCGCCGGCCGGCGGGTCGCCGAGCCGCCGCCACGGCTCGACGAGGCGTGGCTCGCCGCCCTTGCCGGTCTCACGGGCCCACTGGTCCTGGGCGGCCGCAGCGCGGGGGCACGGGTCGCCTGTCGCACCGCGACCGAGCTGCAAGCCGTCGCCGTGCTGTGCCTGGCCTTCCCCCTGCACCCGCCGGGCCGCCCGGAGCGCAGCCGGCTCGACGAGCTGCGACGTCCGACGGTGCCCCGCCTGGTGGTGCAGGGCGACCGGGACGCGTTCGGCGTACCCCTGCCCGAGCCGGGGATCGAGGTGCACCTCGTCGCGGGGGCCGACCACGCGATGCGGACCCGCAAGGCCGACGGGCGCAGCGCGGCGGAGGTCAGCGCCGAGATCGCGACGCAGACGGCGGTGTGGCTTCAGACGCTGACGTAGACCTCGGACGCGACGTCCATCCCGATCGTCACCGTCACCCCGTCGACCTCGAGCGACAGCACAGGGTCCGCACCGTCCTCGGGCGTCGTCACGACGACCCGCTGGCCCGGCAGGAGCCGGCCGGCCTCGAGCTCGCGCATGTGGTCGAGCTGGGTCTGCAGGTGCTCGTCGATGCGCCGCACGGTGCAGGACCCACCGGTGGGCACGGTCGACAGCGGCTGCAGCGGGCCGGGGTCGACGACGTTGGCCGAGCCCGGGATCGGGTTGCCGTGCGGGCAGGTGCCCGGGTCGCCGAGCAGCTTGACGAGGTGCTGCTCGAGGTTGGGGCTGATGGCGTGCTCGAGCCGGCAGGCCTCCTCGTGCACCTGCGACCACGGCACCTTGAGGATGTCGACGAGCAGCAGCTCGGCGAGCCGGTGGCGGCGCAGGACCGACGTGGCGTACTCCCGACCGGTCTCGGTCAGGTGCAGCACGCGGTCGCTGTCGAGGGTCACGTAGTTCTCGCGCTCGAGCCGCTTCACCGTCTCCGACACCGCCGGCGCGGAGACACCGAGGCGCTCAACGATGCGCGCGCGCATCGGGACGATCCCGGACTCCTCGAGCTCGAGGATCGTCTCGAGGTACTGCTCGACTGCCGGGTGGTGGCCTTCCATGCCCCGAGCGTACGGCGGTGGCCGACCGGCCGCGCGTGGCCGTGGCGTGGATGCCTCCGACGGGCGACCGCACGCACTAGCCTCACGCGGATGTCGTCGGGGGCCGTCGCGCGAAGGCGACGGCGAGTGTCCCCGGCCGTCGTCGAGGGGCTGCTCGCCCTGCTCGGTGGGATCGTGCTCGCGGTCCTCACGCGCCGCCCCCAGGACCTCTCCACCGCGGTCGCGGGCGCAGACGCGCGCGACCCGGTCCTGCTCTCCTGGATCCTCGCGTGGCCGGCGCACGCGCTGACCACCGCCGACCGGCTCTGGGACGGCAACGTCTTCGCGCCGCTCGACAACACGCTCGCGTTCAGCGATCCGCTGCTCGGCTACCTCCCCTTCGGGCTCGTCGGGGAGGGTCCCGGAGCGGCGCTCGTGCGCTTCAACCTCGTGCACCTGTTCGCGACCGCGCTCGCGTTCGCCGGCACGTGGCTGCTCGTCCGCCAGCTCGGCCTCGGGCGGACCGCAGCGCTGGTCGCGGCCGTCGCCTTCGCGGTCAACCCCTGGCGGGTGTCGCAGATCAACCACCTGCAGGTGCTCTCGAGCGGTGGCATCCCGCTCGCCCTGGCGATGCTCGCCCGCGGCCACGGGCTGGGCCTCCGGACCGGCGCGCGACCGGTCCGCCCAGGCTGGGCCTTCGCCGGCTGGGTCACCGCCGCGTGGCACTTCAGCATCGGCCCCGGGTTGGGGCTGCAGCTCGCCTACCTGCTGGCGATCTGCACGGCCGTGGCGCTGGTGCTCGCGGTGCGCACGGGTCTGCGCGACCGGGTCTGGCCGACGCGGCGCCTCGTCGCCGCCGACGCCACGGGCATGGCGGTCTTCCTCGCGGCCGGGCTCCTCCTCGCGATGCCCTTCCTGCAGGCCGTCGAGGACCACCCCGAGGCGCGGCGCGTCATCGAGGAGGTGCGCCTCTACTCGGCCTCGCCCGCCGCGCTCGTCACCGCGCCGGGGGACTCGTGGCTGTGGGGTCGCCGCAGCGCGGAGCTCCGCGAGGGTGTCCTCGGCCTCAACGAGAAGGCGCTGTTCCCGGGCGCCATGGTCACGGCCCTGGCCGGTGTGGGGCTGCTCGCCGGCTCGTGGACGCGTCGGCGCCGGGTCGTCCTGGCCGGATCCGTCGTCGTCCTCGCCGTGTGCGCCCTGGGTCTGACGGGACCGGCGGACGGGCGCTACACCTACCAGCTCCTCTACGACCACCTGCCCGGCTGGCAGGGCGTCCGCACGCCCACCCGGCTCGTCACGACGGCCTGGCTGGGCCTGGTGCTGCTCGCGGCCCATGGCGTGACGGTGCTCCTGTCCCTGCTGGAGGACCACCGCGGGCGCAGAGGCCGACCGGCCGACCGGTCGGCCGGCGTCGCCCTCTCCTTCGCGCTGGCCGCGGTGGTCCTGCTCGAGGGCCTCGACACCGCAGGGCTGACGCCGGTCCGGCCACCGCCCCAGTCGGTGTCCCTGCGCGAGCTGCCGGGATCGGTGCTGGTGCTGCCGAGCGAGGACCACCTCGACCAGGACGTGATGCGCTGGAGCACCGACGGCTTCCCGCAGGTGGTCAACGGCGTCAGCGGGTTCCCGCCGCAGCTGCAGCTCGAGCTGCGCGACGCGGCCGCCCGGCTGCCCGACCCGACCGCCCTGGAGCGGCTGCGCAGCGAGGGCGTCAGGAGCCTGGTGATCCTGCCCGCGCTGCTGCCCGGGACGCGCTACCAGCAGCTCGACATCAGTGCGCTGGCCGCGCTGCCCGGGGTCTCGGTCGACGTGCGGGGCGACGCCGTCGTGGTCTACCTCGGTGTCACGTCCTGACCGCTGGGCGACTGCTGGGCACAGGTCGCGGGAATCGGCCTCCCGGGGTGCGTGTTGGACCCGTCACCGGAGCACGCCCACCCCGTCAGCACTGGAGGACCACCCGCGATGGCGACACGCAGGGCCGTCCGAGCGGCGGCGCGGCCGGCTCCGCGGACACCGACGACCCGACCCGCGGGCCGGCTGGCTACAGGCGGGGCGAGCACCGGATCCGTCGTACGTCCTGCGTCTGTAGAGTCGGCGTCCGATCCGGAGAAGGCGGTGAGCACGGTCGAGCAGGAGACCAGCGAGGAGCGCAGTGCGCGCTTCGAGCGCGACGCCCTGCCCTTCCTGGACCAGCTCTACGCGGCCGCGCTGCGCATGACGCGCAACCCCGCCGACGCCGAGGACCTGGTGCAGGAGACCTTCGTCAAGGCCTTCGCCGCCTTCCACCAGTTCCAGGAGGGCACCAACCTCAAGGCGTGGCTCTACCGGATCCTCACCAACACGTTCATCAACACCTACCGCAAGAAGCAGCGCCAGCCGCTGCAGTCGCCGACCGACGAGATCACCGACTGGCAGATCGCGGCGGCCGAGGCGCACACGTCGACCGGGCTGCGCAGCGCCGAGATGGAGGCGCTCGACCACCTGCCGGACTCCGACGTCAAGGACGCCCTGCAGAAGCTGCCCGAGGACTTCCGGATGGCCGTCTACCTCGCCGACGTCGAGGGCTTCGCCTACAAGGAGATCGCCGAGATGCTCGACATCCCGATCGGCACCGTCATGAGCCGCCTCCACCGGGGAAGGAAGGGGCTGGAGAAGCGGTTGCACGACTTCGTGACCGAACAGCACCTCATCACCACGGAGGCAGGGTCATGAGCGACGAGTGCGACGACCTCCTGCACGACCTCGACCACCTCCTCCACGGTGAGCTGCCGGCCGACCAGGCGGCCGCGCTGAAGC